>JAGAEF010000230.1 GCA_017613255.1 Lentisphaeria bacterium | reverse complement strand
GCGGTTTTCGTAGTTGTCGATATAGTGGTACATCCGGAGGGGAGGATTTCTCCGTTCCTGCGGGGCGGCGCGGAAAAGGAAACCCCAGGAGTTCAGCTGCGCCCACTCGAACCGCTTGTCGGGGGCGGCTTCGCAGCTCTGGAAGTTCCAGAGAACTCTTGCCTTCTTCTCCCGCCAGAAGAATTCCGTGCATTTGTGCGTCTCCTCCCGGTCGGTGGAAAGGCCGTCCTCCATGAAAAGTTCCGCATAGACGCCCAGACCGTCCGCCCGCTTGCAGAAGAAATTGAAGTTGGTCCTGATGGAATCCTGCTTCCAGTCCTTGAGTACGGTCCCGTTTCCGGAACTGGCCATATCCGCCTGTGTGCCGAAGGGCGTACCGATGCGCTGGAAAGTGGAGAAATCCAGATCGAACTGAAAACGGCAGGAGGTGATGGAAAAATCCGTCATATACTTTTCGCAGACGAAGTAGCTGGTGGCGAAAACCGTCCCGTCGTCCCAGAATTCGTACCGCACCGTGAGGAAAAAGTCCTTTTCTTTCTCCCCGTACTGATCCGCAAAGGGGATCCGGTCGAACTGGATGCGCCTGCACTCCTCCAAAGCGTATTCATCCGGTTTATATCCTTCCGGGAGCACGGGGTGAAGTGTTTTCCCGTTCCCCAGACCGATCGCCAAAGAGCTTTCCTTCCCGCCGGGAAGAAGCATGATCTCCCCGTCGGGGGCCTTTACGGCGATCCGGGAGGGAAATCCGCCGCTTTCCGGGGCGAATTCCACACGCAAAAATTTGTTTTCGAACTGAAACATCAAGGCTCCTTTCCATCGTTTTTTTTCCTAAAATATAGCCGCCAACGGCAAGATGTCAAGAAAAATTCTCCCGGAAAAGTCCTTCCCGCGAAAAAGAGGAACGATTCTCTCTCTTTTTTCAGGAGAAAGATTTTTGGAAGGATTGAAAAAAACTTCCCGCATGGTATGTTATCCTGCGGAACGCTGAAACAACCCATAAGGAAACGCGCCATGAGAAAAAACGGTCTTCTCTCCCTTTCCCGCCCGCAGGTATTCGCCCTCCTCCCCATGGAACGGAAGAACCTCACCAATTACGACGAGGAGAAAGTTCCTCCCTATACCCTGCCCGATCCCCTGCTCCTTTCCGACGGAGAAAGGGTGAAGGACGCCGAAGTGTGGACAAAGGAGCGCAGACCCGAGATCCTGCGGATCCTGGAAGAAAATATCTATGGAAAAGTCCTGCCCGCTCCCTCTTCTCTCCATTTCCAGCTTCTGCGCTGCAGGGAGGACGCGCTGAACGGCACGGCGGTCCGCAAGGAGATCCGGATCTGGGCGGCCATGGCAAACGGGAAAAGCTTCTTTTTCGATACGCTTCTCTACATTCCCAAAAATGCGGAATGCCCGCCTCCCGTTTTCGTGGGACTGAACTTTCAGGGCAACCATGCCTGCACGAAGGAAGAGGATGTTTCCATTACCGGCATAAGGAGGCCCGGATACCCGAAACTGTGCGCCGCAAGAGGGGCGCAGGAGTCCCGCTGGAACTTTGAAGAGTGCGTCAGACGGGGGTACGCTTCCTTCACCGCCAATTATCACGACATCATGCCGGACCAGCCCAACGCATGGCACAAAGGCGCTCTCAACCTCTTTGCGGACGGACTGGACCAGCTGTACGGCCCGCTGGAAGCGTATTCGGCCATCGGGGTGTGGGCCTGGGGGCTTTCCCGCATGGCGGATTATCTGGAACAGGAGAAGGAAGTGGACGCAAAACGCCTCCTTCTTCACGGCCATTCCCGGCTGGGCAAAACCGCGCTGGGGGCGGGGGCAATCGACGAAAGATTCCGGATGGTCATTTCCAACGATTCGGGCTGCTGCGGAGCGGCCCTTTCCCGGAGGGATTACGGAGAGACCCTTGCCACCATCGCCGGTCCGGACAATCCCTCCTACTGGTTCGTGAAGAAACTTTCCTTCTGGATGGGAAAGGTGGACGAGATGCCCTTCGATCAGCACTTTCTCCTTGCTCTTGCCGCGCCCCGGCCGCTGGCCGTGGCAAGCGCCACGCTGGACCAGTGGGCGGACCCCAGAGGAGAATTCCTTGCCTGCGTGAACGCATCCCCCGTATACGAACTTTTCGGCCTGCCCGGACTGGGAACAAACGAAATGCCGCCTCCCGGGAAAGGCATTTACAGTACGGTAAGCTACCACATCCGGGAAGGGAAACACGATCAGGCCGCGCTGGACTGGGAAGTGTATATGGATCTTGCGGACCGGTTCTTCCGGCCGCAACGGACGTGAAAACGCTTCAGATCTGGGTGCTTTTCCTTACGAAGATCAGCGCGGCGTCGCTTTCCCGCAGCATGAGGCTTGTCCCCATGATCCGCACCCGGAGAAGATCGCCGAAGGGGGCGCGCCCCTCCATGGTGAGGAAGGTCCCCGTCACAAGCCCCAGGTCCGCAAACTTCTTGATCCCCCGCAGTTCCCGGCTCACCCGCACCACCACGCAGGACTCCCCCTCCTCCAGCGTGCTCAGGGGATAAAGCTCCTCTTCCGCGGCATCCAGACCGATTTCCGGCATGATCCGGTCCAGATACTCCCGCAGGGGGGCGCTTTCCGGACGGTTCATCACCCCTTCCGTAAGGACCACGAACCGGGACATGACCTTTTCCCCCACCGTGTGCTCCACCCGGCAGGCCACAAGATCCGCCTCTTCCGGGGTAAGTTTGAGGATGTCCGTGAAGAAAGTCTTCAAGGCCGCGTGCCTGCGCCGGATGACCGCCGCCCGTTCCGTTCCCGCGGCGGTGAGCACCACCGGGGAGTGGGGATGATATTTCACCAGCCCCTTTGCGGAAAGGATCTGCAGGGCATTGGAAACGGAAGGCATCTTCACGTTGAGTTTCTGGGCGATCTCCTTGGTATGGGCGTGGCCGTCGGTTTCGATGAGGCAGGCGATGGCCTCCAGATAATCTTCGAGACTGCTGGAAATTTCGATGCTGTTCACTTGTTCCGTCCCCTGTTGTGTTCCTGAGCGTTTTTCTGCTCCCATAATATAGCATGAGACGCCCTTTTTACAAACCTTTCCCCCCTCCTCTGCGCGGAAAAAGAGGAAAAACGGAAAATTTTGTGAAAAAATATGGAAAAAGCGGTTTTCTTTTCCGGCAAGGCGTGCTATATTGAATACCGTTTTTCCATAAAAAAGAAAGGAAGAAAAATGAAAATACTGGTACTCAATTCCGGCAGTTCCTCCCTCAAGTTCACCCTCTTCTCGATGGAAAAGGCGGAAGAAAAGGTCATCGCAAGCGGTCTCGTGGAAAGAGTGGGCACCGACAAGCCCAATCTGGTCTTCAAGCGCGCCGACGGCTTCAAACTGGAAGAGATGCCCAAGGTGGCCAATCACGGAGACGCCCTCCGGGCCGTCTGCGAAAAACTTGTCGATGCAAAAGTCGGCGTCCTGAAAAGCCTTTCGGAAGTGACCGCCATCGGGCACCGTGTCCTCCACGGCGGGGAAAAGATCACCAAGCCCGTGCTGGTGGATCAGAAGGTCAAGGACATCATCCGGGAGTGCTTCCCGCTTGGGCCCCTCCACAATCCGGCAAACTTGATGGGCATCGAAGCCTGCGAAGAGATCTTCAAAGGCGTTCCCAACGTGGCGGTCTTCGATACGGAATTCCATCAGACCATGCCCCCGGAGGCGTATCTGTATGCCATTCCTTATGACTATTACACCAAATACGGCATCCGCAAGTACGGGTTCCACGGCACCAGCCACAATTTCGTGACCAACGCCACCGCCGAATTCCTGGGCAAAAAGAAAGAAGACACGACCATCATCACCTGCCATCTGGGCAACGGCTGCAGCATGGCGGCGGTGAAGAACGGCAAGGTCATCGACACCACCATGGGACTCACCCCGCTGGAAGGGCTTATGATGGGGACCAGAAGCGGCGACATGGATCCCGCCGCCGTCCTCCGCATGGTCCAGCTGGGCTCCACGGCGGAAGAGGTGGATACCATCCTCAACAAGAAATCCGGACTTTTCGCCGTGGGCGGGATCGGGAGCGGAGATATGCGGGATATCGAGAAGGCGGCCAACAGCGGCAATGAACGCGCCCAGCTTGCCCTCAAGATGTTCATCCGCAGGATCGTCAAGTACGTGGGCTCCTACTTCGTGCTCCTCGGCGGCGTGGACGCCATCGTTTTCACCGGAGGGATCGGCGAACACTCCGATTTCGCCCGCAAGGCCATTCTGGACGCGGTCTCCTGTCTGGGGATCAAGGTGGACGAAGAGAAGAACAAGAACTGCAGCAAGGGGATCATCTCCACTGCCGACAGCAAGTTCCTGGCCATCGTCATGCCCACCAACGAGGAACTCATGATCGCCCGGAACACCGTTTCGGTGCTTTCCTCCTCCAAATAATCAACTAACCCGATGGTGAGAAAATGTCTGTAAGCGTACTGGTGGGAGTCCAATGGGGCGACGAAGGCAAGGGCAAGATCATCGACGTGCTTACCCAGAATGCGGAAATGGTCGTCCGGTATCAGGGCGGCAACAACGCCGGGCACACCGTGGAGGTGGGGCCTGAAAAATTCGTTCTTCACATCGTTCCTTCCGGGATCCTGCGGAAAGGGACATCCTGCGTCATAGGCAACGGCGTGGTGGTGGACCCCCTGGAGCTGAAGAAGGAGATGGAAAAACTTGCCGAAAGAGGCATCGACCTTTCCGGCATAGAGCTTTCCGCCAGAGCGCACCTCATCATGCCCTGGCACAAACTTCTGGACGCCTTCAAGGAAAAGAAGGCGGACCCGGGGAAAAAGATCGGCACCACCATGCGGGGGATCGGGCCCGCCTACACCTCCAAGATGAGCCGTACCGGGATCCGGGCGCTGGAAATGCTGGATTTTGCCCGCTTCGAGGCCCATTTCCGGGAAGAGGTGAAAGCCTATAACGATCTGTACGCTTCTCAGGGCATGGAGACTCTGGACGCGGATGCGGAGCTCGCCAAACTCAAACCCGCCATCGACTACCTCAAGCCCTATATCCGGGACTCCGTGGTCACGGTCAACAAGGCCGTGGCGGAAAAGAAGGAGATCCTTCTGGAAGGCGCGCAGGGGATGCTTCTGGACATCGACCACGGGACCTACCCCTTCGTCACCAGCAGCAACACCACCAGCGGCGGTGCCTGCACGGGATCGGGGATCCCGCCCAGAGCCGTGGATACGGTCTGGGGCGTCCTGAAAGCCTATACCACCCGCGTGGGGGAAGGACCTTTCCCCACCGAGCTCAAGAACGCGGAAGGCGACGCCCTGCGGAACAAGGGCGGAGAGTTCGGCGCCACCACCGGACGGCCCCGGCGCTGCGGCTGGCTGGATGCGGTTGCCGCAAGACACAGCTGCATGGTCAACGGAGTAGACCTTCTGGCCATCACCAAAGTGGACGTTCTGGACGATCTGGATACGGTGAAGATCTGCGTGGGATACCGTATCGTCGGTCAGGTCGTCACGGACTTCCCCGCCGATACGCTGGCCCTCGACCGGGTCGAACCCGTTTACGAATC
>JAGAEF010000229.1 GCA_017613255.1 Lentisphaeria bacterium | reverse complement strand
CTTACGGGATCAACGTGGAAATGGTCTCCGTCTATTCCCACAACCACGGCAGTATTCTGGAGGACGGCTTCTATCACATCCTCATGGACGGCAACTACCATGATCTGGCCACCCCCCTCCTGCGGGATTTCGAACTGAATCTGGACTTCCATCTCACCTATCTCATCGCGGAATTCGGCGTGGGGTTCGTGGTGGTCTTCCGCCGGGACGTCCCCTCCAAAAAGGGTCATGAACTCCAGTTCGTCTGGGATCAGAAGCATATTCTCCACTTCGTTCTGGACGGAAAGGACTTTTTCACCCGGCAGGATGAAAAACTGCCCGACTTCGACAGAAAGGAGAACCGCATGCTTTCCCTGAAGGTGCAGGGAACGAAGGGCCATGTGAAGATCTTCGGCGAAGAGGTCTCCTTCGATATCCCCGGAGGAGCGGAATTCCCGGAAAAGGGCAGGATCGGGTTCAATATGACCTTCGCCCCCAGCGAGATCCTCATTCTGGAACGCATCGAACTCTCCTCCCCGGACTCCGCGGAAAAGAAGGAGTTCGCCCGCTACCGCTTCCGCATCGGCTGCGTGCAGGGCTTCGATACGCCCATAGACTACGACGTGGTGCTTTCCCGCTATGGGACGGGGGAGGTGCACTTCCATGCGGAACTTTCCGGCACGATCATGGACCGGGGGGAGCGCATCGAAACCGGCGGAAAGGAGTGGGGCAGGATCGTGGAACGGCTCACGTCCCCCTATGTGCGCATCGAGGAGAAGGGGAAGGTATTCGAAACCGTCTTTTTCTACAACGGGATGAAACTGCTTTACGACCGGAAAATGAAGGTCCTTTTCGCCGCCGCGGAGGTGACCTGGCCCCGGGGGCTGGATATCGTTTTCCCCGCGTTCCCGCAGGAATTTCTGCTGGCGGCAGGCTACGAGTATGCCATCAACAACCCCTTCCGTTTCGTGGAAAACGGGCCCTATGAGCAAATCCGGGACGGCAAGGACGGTTCTTTGCTGTACGAAGGACCCTCCCTGCACCGGAACAGCGCCTCCCTTGTGGTGCGCAGTCCCGAGGACAAGAAAATCGTTTCCATGATCCCCGAAAACGTCCTCCGGCGGGAAAAGGCCCTCAAGTTCGCCAGGGAACAGCATTTCTTCTACGACGACGAAAAGGTGACCTTCTTTGCCCAGGCGTATTTCCGGGAAAAGGATCTTGCCGAATCGGAACTTTCCATTGCCTGCTCCTTTGCCTCCTGCTACGAGGAACCGCTGGAGGAGGGGGACTTCACGGCGGAAAAGGTCTCCTGCGAGTCTCTCCCCGGCGGTATCGGGAAGGCCGTATACAAGATCGTGCTGAAAAAGACGCCGCCTGTGGGCGTGTGGCACTTCCACATTGCCTTGAAGGCGGGAAGCATGGAACTCTGCAAAGAGAAGGTCGTCTTCGACATTCTCAACAGCGACCCCAACGGCGTGGGCCCCATCGAAGCCTCCCGGCTCCCCAAGATCTTTTCCATGCCCAACGAGACGAAGTATATCGAGGTTTCCGCCTTCGATCCCTGGAGCGATTTCTGCGGACTGGGACACTACTTCTACGGCGGCACATGGCTTCCCGCTGTGGGGACGAAGTATGAGGTGCAGGATCTTGTCCGCCTTTACCAGAGAAAGTGGTTCGTCTGGAGCTTCAACCGGAACTGCAACGACTTCGACATGCACAGCGCTTTCAATCAGAATCTCATGCGCAAGGCGGACTTTTTCGGCGGGACCAATCTGGACGAGCTCTCCTACGCCGCCCGTTACGATTTCAGCACGCAGGGGTACTGCAAGGCGGAGCTTCTCCAGATCATCCGGGATTTCGTGGCGGAAAGGAAGCCCGCCCTCAAACTGCTCACTCTGGAAAAGATCGACAGCCATCTGGCGGACGGATCCGCGCTGGAAGTCGACGAGATCAAGGATCTTGTGGAGACCTGCTGGGATGAGCTTCTGGATTACGCCCACCCCATCATCGACAAGACTACTCAGAAATTCGTGGATTATCTTTTCAGCGTCAACCCGAAGCTGGCCCGTGCCTCCTACGGACCCTGTCCCATCTATGCGCAGAAATACAAGACGGCCTATATGCTCCGGCACGTTTCCACGCCGCTGGAAAAGGATCCCCGCATCCGGGAACACGGTTCCTTCTGGTTCATGGAGGATTACCACTTCTCCTGCGATTATCCCCTCTGCCGCCCCGCGCTCTACGTTTCCACCTATGATTATTACTACTCCTACAGCCGCTACATGTATCCGGAGATCTACTACACGGGCTGGGGCCGCTGTCACGACGGCGCGGTGTATCAGGCGCACCCCATTCCCAGCACGCCGCTGGCTCCGGAACACCAGAGAAGGATCGTTTACGAGTTCACCTACGGGACGCCCCAGTACAGGAACGGCTCCTTCAAATACTGGACGGACTATGGATTCCACTGCCGGAACGCGGAAAAGCGCTCTCTGGAGGAGTTCATCTATGCGTGGGGCAAAATGATCCGCAACGAGCCGAAAAAGGCTCCCCGTTCTCCCTTCCTTCTGCTGGATCTGGAGCAGATCAGACGCAGAAAGGACTATTTCGAGGAGGAGTGCAACTTCTATGTCAGGGGCATCGGCTTTTCCCTCGACTCCGCCGATGTGTGCAATACGGCGGAAGAGGCGCTTGCCTACACCTTCGAGCGCTGCAGCAATGACGGAAGAGTCACCCCCGTGGTCACCGATTTCACCCAGCTGGACACCGTTACCAAAGAGATGGCGGAATTCCTCGTTCTCCCGCCTGTGGTGGAAGGGACTCCGGAAAGAATCGTTTCTTCCATCCGCAAGGCCGCGGAAAGAGGGATCAATCTCCTGTGCTTCGAGGAGGTCTGCGGACTGGAAGATCTTTTCGGCGTGAAGAAGGATCCCGCGGGATTCCGGAAAGTGGGCCACCTGGAAGGGGAGGACTTCACCCACAAGCTTTGCGGAACGAAGTACGTTTCCGACGGCGCAAAATGCATCCTTTCCGGCGCGGAATCCGCGGGGAAGCCCATGGACAGAGAGATCATTTTCGTCAGGGAAAACGCCAACGGGACCCGCTGCGTGTTCGTCAATGTTCCGCCTACGGTGGTCCGCAGAGCCACCTTCCGGAGCAACTACAACCACGGACAGGATGCCTTGAGCACCAACATGCGGGAAAAGATGAAGGAAGTCTTTGCCTACCTTGCCCCCGAACCCGCCTTCAAGGCCAGCAGAGGAAGCCTGCTTTCTTCTTACAACGCCAAGGGCGAACTGGTCGTCATTCTCAGCGACGATTCCCCCATCTATCACGACGAAAGCGTTTATCCCGCCAGCGTGAAAGTCACCATCCGCGTGCCCGGGATCGGGAAACGCTCGATGACCACGGATGCGGAGGAGTGCAGCGTCCTTTCCAGAAAGAACGATGAGCTCGTTCTTCTGGCGAAGACGGGAAAGGATACGGCGCTCTTCTTCAAGTTTGCATAAAGGTTTCTTTTCCCCTGAGGGCCGGAATGGGATTTCCCGTTCCGGCCCGTTTCATTTGAGGGGAGGCGGGCTTTGGGCAAGAACGTCCCCTATCACGCTTTCCATTGCCGCATAGCGGCCGGAAAGTTCCCGAAATTTTATCCCCCACATGTCTACTCCGGAAACGAACGAGTGCACCAGCAAATCCGCGAAAGAGATTTCTCTCTCATAGACGGGGGAATCCCCGTTGACCGCGTCGACATAAAAGTCCGCGAGAATTTTCCTTGCCTGCGTGCATAAATACCATCCTGCGGGAAAGAGGAACCGCAAAGGATACAGAGCGGGTATGGACGACAAATCTTCCTGTTCGGGGCAGCCGTAAGAAAATGTGTCGCACAGATCCATCGCCGTCACTGCTTCCGCATAGACGGCCCGCAACAAGGTCTCCTTCATCTCTTTGCGGAAAAAGGAAAGTTCTTCTCTCCTGGCGCGGAGAAAGGAAACGGGCGCCTGCCCGGAACGCACGAATGTTTCCAGCGCATCGACTCGGATCATTTCCAAGGCGATCATGGACAGAGACGGGAGTGCCAGAGGATCCCTCGCAAGATGATTGCGGACGTTGGTCATGCGCTCCAGTGCCGCAACGACCCCTTCGGGATCCTTCCGGGCAAGGGCAAAGCGCACCCGCCACGCTTCACAGCGGATAAAATTCCCGAGTACCCAGCTTTCCACCTGTCGGGGCACTGCTATCCAGCCCTTTGGAAAATCCCGGGGAAACGGGGGAAGTTCGGAAGAAAAGGCTTTTTCCAGTTCTGCGAGTTTCCGGGATTTTTCCAGCTCCTTTTCCCATTCGGCAAGTCGTTCGGGCGGAAAATTCCCTTTCGGCTGAAACAGAATGTCGGAATATTTTCCATCGAACACAAGCCCCTCATTCTCCTGTACTTTTTCCCAGAATTTTCTATTGGGACGGTCATTGCCGAAATACAGATCCTTCAACCCCTCCGCATTGACCGGACGTCCGAAACGTTTCTCCAGCAAGGCGACACTTCTTTCCGTTTTCTTGTGGGCGGAAAAAGCCATGCCCAGGGAAAAACTGTAGGCAAGCAGAAAAAGGAGGATGAGGGACTTTGCCCCCTTGCCGAATATGGACAGGAACGGTTTTTGGAACGTTTCCGCGTAAGCCTTGTATCCCCAAAAAATGCAGCTCACTCCCAGAAGGAACGAGAGAGACCCGGAAAAGGGCATTTTCACCTGAAGATCCCAGAGCAAAGATATAGGAGCGGGCCGGGGTATCGGATAGCAGGACAAACGGTACTCTATTGTCATGAAGAAAACAAGCAGCGGGAATACGAGAAGCGGCGGCCCCAGCGCGGCGGGGATCAGGTACTTGTATTGCCTGGGCATGGCGGCAAGGGGCAGGACCCAGCAGACGACCGCGTAGGGAAAGAAAAAAAGTCCCTTCAGCCCGAAGAGCATGGCAGAGCCGATAGTTCCGGCAAACAGGATCACGGCGAGGAGCCGAAAGAGAAAACGGTGTTTTTCCCGGAGCAGAATATGATAACAGTGCCCGGTCACGATGAGGTGGTAGAGAAGAAGTCCCGATACACCCGTCAGGAAAATTCTCCATATCCATGGATGTATCAGAACTTCACCTCCTGTATGAACGCCCATGAAAACATCGTAGAGCCCGCCCGTGAACACGAACAGTGTCGCCAGACACCAGAGCCCCAGGTACCACAGAAGAGAGGCAAAAACCGCACCCTCCGCAGGTGCGTCCCGGTAAAAGAGCGTTCGCAGGAATTTTTTCAAAAGTTTTTTCCTCACTTGGAGGGTTCCAGCAGATTTTCCCGGACGCGGTCAAGGGTCTCCTCCTTGAGTCCGCATTGGTAAAGAAAGTTCGTCACCTTTTCCTGAATGCTCTTGCCCGGGGCGAATTCGTCCAGCTTCTCCATGAATTTCACCCACACTTCCGAAATGCGCATCCGGAGCCCGGAGGTGGAAAGATTGGAAAATTCGTACTCCATTTCCGCCTGCTCCAAATCCATGCCCAGAAAGGTCTCCAGAAGGAAGGCGATCGTTCCCGTCCTGTCGCCGCCCCCCTGACAGTGGAAGTAGAGGGGATAGACGTTCTTTTTCGCGAGAAGGAGAAAGATCTCCTTCACGTGCTTCATCTGCTCTTCCGCAAAGACTCCCAGCGAGATCTCCGTGGGGCCGTGCCAGGTGGCATAGGCGAGAATGGGGAGATTCACATAGTTTTTCACATCCTTTTTCTGGCGCTTGTTTCCTTCGTTCCACCAGCGCAGATCCAGAATGGTCTTGAGTTTCAGATCTTCGTTCAGCGCCTTTTTCCCCTGAGAAGTGATCCCCTTCATCGCTCCCCATTTTTCCTGCTGGGCGCCCCGGTAGATCATGCCCAGCCGGATCTTTTTGTCCTTCCCGCACTTCCAGCCGCCCAGATCCCGCACGTTGGTGACCCCCTGAACGTGGATGAAGCGGGGGAGTCCGGGGGCGGTGCGGAACCGGACGACACCGGAGACCTCTTTTCCGCAGACGGCCTTGAGGAAGTACTCTTTCCCCGGGAAAAGGTTCCAGAATTTGCCGCTTCTCACCGCTTCAAGTTTTTTGGGATGGGTAAAATTCTCGTCCTCCGCAAGGAGAACGGTGCATTTCTTCCCGGAAGGATTCTTGAGACGCACCGTCACGGGCTGGGGGTGGGTGCAGTCCGCCCGGGAGATTTTTTCCGCCCAGCCGTCCGGATACACGGGCGGGATGCATTTGCCGTTTGCGTAACGGTACTGCAGATCGGTCTGCAAAGAAACTTCTTCCCCCTGTCGGGGCTGGAGAACGGCAAGTTTTTCCGGGGAACGCTTCGCTTTTTTCATGAAAAAATCCTTTCCTTTTCGCTGGATCGACTTACAATACCATGCAAAAAACTTTTTTTCAATGTTTTTGCCCCTCATCCGCCGTTTTTTTGCCGGAGAAATCCTGTGAAAGGAGGAGAAAACATTGAAAAATATACTTTCCGTGCTACATTTAGGGTATACACGGAACCGAACCTCTTGCAGAAAGGATTTTCCCATGCTCAAAGGCGTACCTGAAATCATTCCTCCCGCCCTGCTCAAGATTCTGGACGAAATGGGACACGGCGACGAACTGGTCATTTCCGATGCCCACTTCCCCGCTTATTCGGTCCACCCCAAGGTGGTCCATGTGGGGATCGTCCCATCTCCGGCCATGCTGGAGGCGGTGCTGAAACTTCTGGAGCTGGATCAGTATGTGGAAAATCCCGTCTCCCTCATGGCTCCCGTGCCCGGGGACGAAGTGGATCCCCAACTCCTTGCGGAGATCCGTTCCGTGCTGGGAAAAGACGCCTCCCGCATCGAGTACATCGAACGGTTCGCCTTCTACGAGCGGGCCAGAAAGACCTTCGCCGTCGTGGTCACCGGGGAAAAGCGCAAGTACGGCAACATCATCGTGAAAAAAGGCGTGACCATGCCGTGACGGGCTTTCTTCGAAGTTTTTCCGCCCGGGAAAAACGTCTTTCCCTTTGAAAAATACAGTCAAATACTTTCACGAAAAAGACATGTTGTGCTGAAAATGAAAGAAGGGAAAGGCGCGATTTCTTTTTTTGTCCCCTTGAATGGCGGGAATTGTGTGCTAAATTGTGTGCAGAATAAAATAGCGGCCCATCCGCTTCAATCCAACGAAAACAGGCAGGAAAATGAAAACTCTCTACAATGACTTCGTCCGGGAGATCGACGGCGATTTCCTCATGGAACAGACCGAAAAACTCTGGCAGTGCGAGTTCGGGCAGACCTTCCGGGACTATCACAAGGCCGCGCAGTACACCTGCGAACTCATGAAAAAGGCGGGGATCCCCGGAAGCGAGATCATCATGTATCCCGCCGACGGCAAGACCAGTTACAACGACGTGCGCATGCCCATAGCCTGGGACGCCACGGTGGGCAAGCTTACTCTTTTGAATCCTTCCGACACCTTCGTAAGCGGCGTGTACGGAGCGAAAAAGAATCCCGGAAAAGTGGTGGCGGACTATACGGAACACCCCTTCCACCTCATCAAGGGCTCCGTTTCCACGCCTCCGGGTGGCCTGAAGGTGCGGATCATCACCGAACAGCAGTTCCTTGCGGGGGAGGACGCCCGCAACGCTCTGGTGATGCTGGAACCCTTCACCCATCACGGCGGGGTCACTCTCCGGCCCGTTCTCGACCGGGGGGCGCTGGGCTACATCACCGACCGCATCGGCGGCAGGTACGACAATCCGGACAGCATCTCCTGGATCAACGCCGGAACGGAAGGGAGAGGGTGGCACGTTTTCGACGGAGACCGGCCCTTCATCAGCTTCAGCGTCTCTCCCCGCACGGGGGATTACATCCGCAACTCCGCCAAGGCCGGCGGGCTCATGGGGCTGGTGGAGTGCGACGGAAAGCGGTACAGCGGGGAACTTCCCCTCATCACCGGCCTCATTCCCGGAAAGAGAAAGGAGGAGGTCTGGATCTACGCCCACATGTACGAACCCCTCAGCGACGACGACGCCAACGGAGTCGTGGCGGGCATCGAGTGCGCCCGCAGGATCATGGCCCGAGGCACCCCCGAATATTCCATCCGGCTCGTTTTCGCCATGGAGCTGTACGGGTACATGGCCTATGTGGCCCAGCGGGGAAACTATCTGCGGGATCAGGTCATAGGCGGATGCAATTTCGACGCTCTGGGCTGCGTGAAGGGGGCGGAACTCATGTGCTTCCCCGCTTCCGACGCCTCCCCCTTCTTCGGCAACAGCGTCATGCAGACCCTCATCGAGGAGCTGCAGGGGGAAAAGAACGCCATGAAGTGCGCCCTCAAATCCAGCGCAAATTTCGACGACATGAGCATTTGCGATCCCACCATCGGCGTGGCGTCGGTGTGGCCCATAGGCGAGTTCGGGGACTGCCATCACAGCTCCGTGCAGACCATGGCGTTCCTGGACAGGGAGACCTTCATCTGGGGGACCGCCTTCAATACGGCGCTTGTCTACACCTTCGCCAATCCCACGAAAGCGGATCTTTACGAGGCGGGCAGGAACGCCGGGAACAATCTGCGGAGGAATGCCGCAAGGATCCACGAAAAACCCTTCGGGGATCCGGCGAAATATTTCGACCGTCTTGCGGAAGTGCAGAGACACATCCTGGAGGATTTCAAGAGAGTGGTGGATCCTTCCGAAGTGGACAAGGTCCTTGCCGTCTTCGATGCCGAAAAGGAGCGTGTCGCCAAAGAGTTCGCCGATTCTCAGGGGGATCCCTCTTCCGACAATATCTGGCGCAAAATTGCTTCCAACATGGTCATGAAACGGTGCGGCCACGGCTTCCCCCACAACCTTGTGCGCATCCCCGAGGCGGACAAGGGCGCCATCCCCGACGGCGTGATCTATGGGCACATGTCCAACATCCTTGCCGCCATGGACGGGAAAAAGAATTTGGGCGAGATCATCCGGGGCGCGGAGTACGAAAGGAATGCCGCCCTTGACGAGAGCCGCATCCGCAAATACGTCAATGCAGTCAATCTTCTGGCGGATCACGGGTATCTGGAGGTGGTCCGCAGGGAAGCTCTCACCAAAAAGGATTTCGTGGAAAAACTCAAGGCTGTGGGCGTGAAGGAGGGGGATATCCTTCTCATCCACGCTTCCACGGGGAATTTTGGCTATGTGGAAGGCGGAGCCGTCACGGCCATCGAGGCGATCAAAGAGGTCATCGGGGAAAAGGGCACGGCGCTTTTTGCCGCCTTCACGAGGCCCTATATCTTCCTGAGCGGCGTGAACAAGGGCTGGAACTTCCGCCCCTATGACGCGGAGGACGTGAAACAGATCAATACGGGCAACGTGGTAAGGACCCTTCTGCGGAAGTTCCCCAATGTCCTGCGGAGCAAACACATTACCCACTCCTGGGCGGGCTTTGGTCCCCTTGCTTCCGAATGCCTTTCCGCCCACGGCGCGTGGGAAGCCCCCTGTTCGCTGAACTCCCCCATGGGCAAGGCCATGGAGAAGGGGGCCAAGATCCTGCATTTGGGCTCCAGCATTGCCACGACTACCTTCCTGCACATGATCGAGACCGTAACGGACGCGCCTTTCCTGAGCACCGCCATCTGTCAGGAAAAACTTCCCGACGGCACCATCCGGACCGGGGCCATTGCCCGGCATCTGCCCGGACACAGGGATTTCTACATCGGCTTCAAGGCCTTTGAAAGCAAGTTCTTCAAGAAGGCCGTGGAAGAGGGGTTGAAGATCCGTCGGGAAAAACTGGGGATCGGAGAGCTGCTCCTTATGGACAGCAGGGAACTCTTCGAGATCGGCTGCCGCATCGCAAAGGCGGACAAGCGCATTTTCCTGTGCGATGATCCCAACTGCCTTTTCTGCAGCAGATTCTGAACACATTGAAGGAAATCCCGTCAGGGGAGGGGAGAAGAACGGT
>JAGAEF010000228.1 GCA_017613255.1 Lentisphaeria bacterium | reverse complement strand
GGGAAATGCCTCTGGCCTTCCGGGATCTCAAAGGGAAGAAGTTCCTGCCCATTCACTGGGGCGTATTCGATCTGGCCATGCACAAGTGGGACTATTCCATCGGGGAAATCGTGAAACTTGCCCGGGAAAAGAATATTCCTTACCTTGTGCCGGTCATGGGGGAGAAGGTGGACCTGTCCGGGGACAAGGCCCTCCCGCAGAAGGAGTGGTGGAAAAAACCGCCTGAGACATTGCCGGAACGGAATAAATAAAACGTACATCATAACAACTACGGAGCAGAAAATGAAATTATCGGTTCTCATTCCCGCATACAACGAAGAAAAGACCATCGACCATATCATCGAGTGCGTGAAGAAGTGCGGAGTAAAGGATCTGGAGATCGTCATCGTCAACGACTGCTCTTCCGACGGCACGAAAGAGGCGCTGGAAAAGTATTCTTCCGACCCGGGAATAACCATTCTGCACCACGAAGTCAACAAAGGCAAGGGCGCGGCCATCCGCACGGGACTTGCCAGTACGACGGGGGACGCGGTGGTCATTCAGGACGCGGATCTGGAGTATGATCCTGCGGAACTTCCCCGGCTCTTCCGCTATTTCGAGGAGGGGAAGGCGGATGTGGTGTACGGCAGCCGCTACAGCGGGAACGCCGGACAGGTGGACCGCTACTGGCACTATGCCGTGAACGCCTTCCTCACGAAACTTTCCAACATGCTTTCCAATCTGCGTCTCACGGATATGGAGACCTGCTACAAGATGATCCGGGGGGATGTGTTCCGCAGTCTCAAGCTCACCAGCAACCGCTTCGGCATCGAGCCGGAAGTCACCGCCCGCCTCGCCGACATGGATTTGCGCATCTTCGAGATCCCCATCAGCTACAAGCCCCGCTCCGGCAAGGAGGGCAAGAAGATCGGCTGGAAGGACGGGGTCATGGCCATGTGGTACATCGTGAAATTCAATCTTTTTTCCTGATCGCAACAGCAAGGAGACGCCGTGACCGGGGAAGGATCCTTCCGGAAGAATGATGACCGTTTTTTACATAAAACAATAAGAAAAAAGCAAGGAAAATGCCGATGAAAAAACTTTCCTTTCTCCCGCTCGTTCTGCTGGGCTGTTCCCTTTTCGCCGTGCAGAAGCCCGTTCTGGAAACGACCTTCGAAAAAGACTCTTCCGGCGGTCTTGTGGACCGTGCCGGAGGGAAAAGTGGGGTTCTTTACGTCCGGGGGAAAGAGATCACACGCGTACCCACCCCCTTCGGTTCGGGGCTCTCCCTGCCGGGGGATCCTTTGAGTTATCCCCAGTTCCCCGCCTCCGAAAAGACGAAGTTGGCGGACGAATTCACCTTCTCCGTCTGGTTCAAGGTGGATTCTCTCCCGGACGCCGGGGACAAGAAACAGACGCCTTACGGGCTCTTTTCCCGCAGCTGGGACTGGCGTTTCCTGATGCTCAAGGACGGCACGGCGGAAAGCCAGATGACTGCGCCGGGGAAAAAATACTTCATCCTCCGGGGCGGAAAAGTCCTCCCCGGCGAGTGGAACCATTTGGCCGCCTCCTGGTCCGTTTCCAAGGGAAAGTATACGCTTTTTCTGAACGGGAAGGCTGTTGCCGGACAGCGGGAAAACGTGAGAGGCTTCCATGCCTGTCCCGTCCCGGCCAAGTCGGACATCCGTTTCGGCTCCCTGTGGGGGTGC
Organism: Lentisphaeria bacterium; assembly: GCA_017613255.1. Taxonomy (GTDB): domain Bacteria; phylum Verrucomicrobiota; class Lentisphaeria; order Victivallales; family UBA1829; genus RGIG5327. Next base: position 5,276 of record JAGAEF010000228.1, on the reverse strand, counting down.
TGGGCGCTCAAGGGCATTCTGGGCAAAGGAGCGGTCTATGGGGAAGGTCTGGAGGCGGAAGAGCTGGACGAGGCGGAAGACGGTGCCACACGTCTTGTTTTTCAGGATCTGCGCAAACGCGCCGCCAAGATCCCCGGCACGGAAAGGCTCCTCAAACGAATGGATGCGGAACTGGAGGCAAAGGTCTTGAAGATCGAAAAATGCGCTCTTTATGCCAAAGAGATCGCCCTGGCGGGGAAACTTGCCCAGCTGAAGGCTTCCGGCCTTCTCACCAACGACGCCCTGTACTATGCCTGTGTGGATCCCATGGGCTGGAAGCAGTATCTCCCGGATACCGTACTTTTGCAGGAAGAACTCAACGGTTCTCTGCTTGTTGCCGCCGCACGGGATGAATATGAGCCTGCCTCCTTCGTCGTCCATCCCATCCGGGATATCCCCTCCTTTCTGCCGGTCCTCCATGATCTGAAAACCAAAGACGGCCATGTCATCAAGGCTTCCTCCGTGGACATCCGGCTGGTGAAGGTGATGGTCCAGCCCGCGGGAAACCGGAAGATCCGCACCCTGAAAGGGTCCGTGCTTCTTCATGACGACGCGCTGGTCAAGGTGGATTACAAGAAAATGGAAAACTATCTGCGCTTGAGCTTTCCCGGAAAGACGGTCTACCAGTGGATCAGCAAATATGAGGACAGCCGCCGTTTCCATATCCCCATGAAGGTTTCCGAAAATCCCGTTTATGACGCAAAGACCTTGCAACCTCTGGACCTGAAACAGGATTTCAACCGGCAGTTCCATCTTACTTTCCATATCACGAAGGATACCGCCCCCGGGCTCTACCGCTCGAAGATCGATCTGACGAGCAAGGGAAAGGTCATCACCAGCATTCCCGTCAGACTGCGGGTCCTGCCCTTCGTCCTTCCGGAACCGAGGACCAATTACGACATCAGCAGAAAGTACCTCACCGGCGTGGACTACTGGGCCTTCGATTCCGCCGGGGACGGGGAGGGGACCATCACCTCCCGGGGCCGGAATGAAGCCCAGTTCCGTGCCGAACTGCGCAACATGTACGCCCACGGGATCCGGTGCGTACCCAATCTCATCCAGCTGAGCACGGACCACTGGCAATGGAACCACTGGGCAAAGCCGGAAAAGGGAGGAAAATATGTTGTTCCCACCCCGCGGGAGGTGGAACTGACCGCCAAACGGATCCGGATCCTCCGGGAGGAGGGGTTCGATATGAATACCATCATCCATTACGACGGCGGCGGCAATTTCGGCTACCGGGAGTTCTTCGACGCATCCAAACACCGGGACGATCTGATAAGAATGGTCCGCGCCGCAAAGGAGGCCATGAAAAAGAACGGGATCGAATTCTTCCACCAGAAGGCCGTGGACGAAGCCACCGGCAAACGGCTTTCCGGGCAGGAGGAGATCTGGAAGATCCTCAACGAGATGGGGATCCCCTGCTATGCGGACGGGCTCCGCACGGATGTGCCCAAACTGGCCGGAAAGATCTCCTGGATGTGCTGTTCCGGCGTGCCGGACAAGCGTTTTTCCAAGGTCTTCCACGAAAAGGGCGGGATCCTGACCAATTACGCCAATCCTCAGGCGGGGCGCAAGGAACGGCCCTATCCCTACCGCGTCAACTACGGGTTCGGCTGTTACACCGCCAATTACGACGGCTGCTCCACCTACAGCTACAACACCACCGCCAACCACCCGTGGAACGACTTCGACAACATGGTGGAAGGGGATATCAACTTCATCTTCCAGACGGCGGACGGCGTTCTGGATTCTCCCGGCTGGGAAGGCTACCGGGAGGGCTTCGACGATGTGCGGTACGCCACTTGTCTTCGCTACAGGATCCTGGACGCGCGGAAAGGTTCCGATCCCGCCAAAAAGCGTCTTGCGGAACGGGCCTCGAAATTCCTTGACGGCATCAACGTGCATGCGCCCAATTTCGATCCCTCCTGGATCCGTATGCAGATCGTGGAATACATCCTCGACCTTTCCAAATAACTCCGAAGAGAGGTAAACAAACATGAAACGCTCTAATATCACTTCGATTTTCACGGTCACGCTTTATTTTCTTGCTTCCTTTGCGGCCTTTGCCGTGCCGGAATACACGGCCCCCTACTCGAAAACCGTCCCGGTCATGGACGGGAAAGTCCTGGACGATCCCGCATGGAAGGAGATCCCCTGGAGCGGAGAGTTCGTCGTGCAGAGCTCCTCGAAAAAGAAGAAGAAAACCAACGAAAGCATCCGGAAGGCCGAGCCGGGAAAAACGGCCTTCAAGGCCCTTTACACGGCGGACTCCGTCTATCTGGCCCTCCGCTGCGAGGAGCCGAGAATGGACAAGGTTCTGGAAGAGAGCGGCGTCACGGAGTTCTGGAAATACGACGTCGTGGAATTCTTCTCCTTCGTGAGGAAAGACGAGCTTCTGCACCTTCTTCTTTCCATCCACAACCGGGTCATGGACGAGATCCCCAATGCCGTCAACGAAAGGACCGGAGGCTACAATACCTGGGAGGCCCGCTCCTTCCGGGGGAAGAAGGCGTGGTTTGCGGAGATCCGCGTTCCCCTTTTCCTGCTTGGAACAGCCCCCAAAGACGGGAAAAATCCCGTCTCTTTTCCTTTCAATCTCTGCCGTTTCGACACTCCCACGCAGAATTTCACCACCTGGGCGGATGTGACCACCTACCGTTCCGCGGAACAGTACGGCACGCTGCGTCTTGCTCCCCCGCCGGAAAGCGCGCTCCCTCTGCTGAAGAAGGCGTTGGAGCTTCCTCCCGACATCGCCCTGATCCGGCGCTGGAACATGTTCAAAAGCGATCCTTACTGGGATGCGGCAAGCAAGGCGGAAAAGACCGTGTGCGATGAATTGGAAGCCATTCTGAAAAAGGATCCTTCCCTTGCCGAAAATGCGGAAAAATTCGGCGAGAAGATGAAATATCTGGATTCCCGCCGCGCCGCCATCGAAAAGAAGCACAAGGAAGATCTGAAAAAGAGATTTTTCGAGGACTGAGCCTTTTTCATTAAGGAAAACGAACGCAAAATTCGATAGAACGAATAAGGAGAAAAATGAAAAGAAACGAACTTAAGGTGTCCGGTGCGACGAATCCTGTGCGGAGGAGTTTCACCCTCATCGAACTTCTGGTGGTCATCGCCATCATCGCCATTCTGGCAAGCATGCTGCTGCCCGCGCTGGGCAGGGCAAGGGAGACGGCCAAACGCGCCGGATGCGTTTCCAACCTCAAACAGCTGAACATGGGCATGGTAGCGTATGCGGACGACTTCAAGGACTGGTGGATCTGCTGTTTCCGGACCTGTCCCTCCTCCTGGGTCAACAATACGGACGGCAGGCTTGCCTGGGCGATCCTCATGGAGCCGGATGTCTACACCTACGGTTTGAGCTATGTCAAGGCCAAGGCGACCAACGGCGGCGGCACCGGCAAGCGGGCAAAAGGGGTGGTCCACTGTCCTTCTTCCGACTACAATCACGTGAGCGTCATTCCCTGCGATTACGCCGTCAATGGCATGCCCATGGTATTCAACAGCTACAGCCGCGGCTATGCGGATACGAAATCGGGCCACTACAAGATCTCCAGCATGAAGATGCCGCCCTCCTGGCTTGCCTCCTTCACGGACTCCCTTACCTATTCGGGCTATCACAGGCTCCACACCAACGGGACCTACGGCTTCAGCGCGGGCTTCGTGGACTGTCACGCGGAATTCATCGATATCCGCCGCTGCAGAAAGCAGTGGAAATTCGTGGGAAGCTCCGCGAATGACCGCAACAACGGCCGGTTCGAATTCACAGGGAGCGAAAACAACCTTTTCCCCTTTGCCGGCGTGCATGAATCCAAGAGCAACTGATTTTTCAGGATGATCTGAACCATCCACCCATAAGGAAAACATCATGAAAAAAACCTTCGTTCTTTTTTCCTCGGCATTGTTCTGCGCGATTTTCTCCCTGTCCGGGGCGGACATCGTCCGGGACGGCAAGGCGCAGGTCTCTTTCGTCCTTCCGGAGGAGTCCTCCCTGAAAAGGATCCCCTTCCTGCAGAGCCGTCATGCCGCAGGGGAGATCACCGACTATGTGAAAAAGATCACCGGCGCGGATCTTTCTTCCGCAAAGGATGTTCCCGGCAGGATCTGTCTTCTGGCGGGCAAGGACGCGGAAAAACTCCTTTCCGGCAAAAAGATGAGTCCGGAAGGATTCGTCATTTCCAGCACGGAAAAGGATATTGTTATTGCCTCTCCCACCATGCTGGGCGTTCTGTACGGAGCCTATACCCTTCTGGAAAAGTATGCGGGCGTCCGCTGGCTCTTCCCGGGGGAGGAGGGGGAGTATTACCCGAAGAAAGCCACCCTCACCGTGCCCCCGGGCGAGTTCGTTTCCAATCCCTCCTTCCCGGAACGCTCCATGAGCCCCACCGGCGGGAACTCCTATGCCGGGCTGTACGGAGCGAAAAAGACGTGGCAGTTCCTCAGCAGGAACAAGGTCCGGTTCGGGGTCTATGAACGGAGCGCGAGAGATCCCAAACTCCTCAAGGGGGACGAGTATCTCTTTACGCTGGGCGGCTATCTGCAGCCCGGAGGCCACGAGACCTTCTACAGATCCGTGCCGGATACGCTGCTCAAGACCCATCCGGAGTATTTCTGTCTGGTGAACGGGGAGCGGCTGCCCCAGCACCATCCCACCGTGAAAATGGGCGGATGCACCTACGCCCAGGTCTGCACCTCTCAGGAGGGGGTCAACTCCCTCATCGCGGACTTCATCAACAGGACGCTGGAGCACGGGAAGGAAAAATCCTATCCCACCTCCTTCCTGTACGGGGCAGGAGACAACTGCACCACCTGGTGCCATTGCGCGACTTGCGAAAAGCTTTTCGACAACTACGCGCCGGACCGTTTCTACTACATGGTGAACAAGAGCGCGGAAAAGGTCTTTGCCAAACATCCCGACGCCAAACTCTGCTCCTGGATCTATTCGGATTTCCGCAAACTGCCCAGAAGGATCGTCCCGGACAGGCGACTCCACTATACCTTCTGCGACCACGGACGCTGCTACACCCATGAACTCAGCGATCCAGGCTGCGCCATCAATAAGGCCATGCTCCAGCTCATGAACGACTGGGAAAAACTCGTGGGCCCGCTGAAGGTCTATGAATATTACTGCGTGGGGCAGCCCTACGCGCCCCATGAGGTCATCCTGGCAAGGGATCTCAAGTACTATTTCGCAAGGAAGTGGTCCGGCTACCACGACGAGATCTCCG
>JAGAEF010000227.1 GCA_017613255.1 Lentisphaeria bacterium | reverse complement strand
CGTCAAACGGGCGCAGCCGCGCGGGGCGCCGGACTATGAGCTCTGCCTGCGGCGTGCCAGCAGCTCCGATACCGAGGGTATGATATAAACGTCTACATTCTGAGGATAGTGCTTTGGCTCTCCCAAATAATAGCGCAGCAGCGTGTGCATTCTCTCGCGTGCGGAGGCTCTGAGCAGGTTGTTGTGAATTACCAGGTAGCGGAAGTGAAAACGCGACAGCTCCTCCAAGCCTTTATCCAAATTCTCCCTGGTCTGCGGCGGAATGAATTTCGGGGTGTGCGGCGTACTGAAAATCCTCTCCGTGCAGTATGTCTTCCTGGGCAATCTGCTCTGGGGCGCCTGCCTTCTCCTTCTGGGAAAATTCCTGCCGGAAAAGGGAAGGGGCACTTTCCTCCCGGAAGAGACACTTCCGGAAGAAAACGCTCCCGTTCCATGGGCGGAACGTCTTCTTGCGGGATTTCTCGCCTTCTGGGCGGTGAGTCGGCTGTATCCTGTCATCAGCATGCCGCCCTTCGGCACGGATTCCTACATGTATCACCTCTATTTTCCGGCGGAATGGATCCAGAGAGGCGGACTGGAACGCATCAGCATCATCGGACTTTTCCCGGAATATTATCCCGTGTTCGGAGAGTTGCTGTACGGGTTCCTGCTTCTGCCTCTGGCGGAGAACGCGGCGTTCGCCTCCCCCCTGCAGTGGGGGGCGCTGGTGATGGCGTGCTCCTGCATGGTCTTTCTGGCACAGGAACTGGGCTACAGCCGGGGACAGGGGCTCTTTGTTTCCTGCATCCTCTTCTGCACTTCGATCGTGATGATGAATCTCCTCATGGCCTATACGGATACCCTGAACGCCTGCCTCTGCTTTGCCGGATTCTGCTTCCTTCTGGCGGGCTGCAAAAGAAACTCTCTCTATCTTCTGCTTTTCGCGGGAGTGCTCATGGGGTGTTCCACGGCCGTAAAACCGCTGGGAATGCTGTGGAGTCCCGTCATCACGCTGGTCTTTTCCCTCGTGTTCCTGCGCATCTACCGTCCCTCCTTCCGCAGGATCCTGCTTCTTTACCTTGCCGCAATTCTCACGGCCCTGCCCTTCTTCCTCAAAAACTGGGCGGAGACCGGCAATCCCCTCTATCCCCAGACCCTCTCCCTCTTCGGCGTAACGATCTTTTCTCCGGGGATCAAGGCCTCCGTCTATGAGCCCATCGGACTCAGGAATTTCCCGCAGTTTCTCTTCGACGGCGGGATTTTCGGGTTCAACAAGGCGAGCGTTCTGCTCTGCATTTTAAGCGGCACAGGAGCGCTTGTCTGTCTGCTGACCGCCCTCTTCTCCTCCAAAGCGGCAGAAAAGATCTTCCCGGAGGAGAAGGGCGGAAAGGTCCTGAAAATCTTCATTCCCGTCATTCTCCTTTTCACGCTGGTGCATGTTCTTGTCTACCCCCGGATAGCGGAACCCAGATCGCTGATCCTGCTTCTTCTCTTCTGGGGCGTCTTTTTCCTTCCGATTCTGGAGGGAACCAGGATCCATGCAGGCAAATGGGGTTCTCTCTCCCTTGCGGGGATCCTGCTGGGGTGTATTCTCCCCTGGAGCAGTTTCACCACCAACTTCCTCACCTGGGGCTTCAACTGGGGCATGGGGTGCGCCGGAATGATCCTCTTCCTTTTCTTCAGGAACAGGAAAATCATGAAAAAGGGGGCGCTGATCCTTCTCCTTCTTCTCACCCTTCTCGTCCCCTACCAGCAGACGGTCCGGGGAGCGGGGAAAAAGGAATTTTTCAAGATGATGTTCCACCCGGCGGAATATCTCTCTCTGGAACTGGTGCAGGAAATGTTCCGGAAAGGGGAAAAAAGCGTCATCGACTATGTAGGGGGCGTGTTCGGGTACGCCTACATGGAGGACATGGCGGGCAACCGGGTGCTGTATGTGCCCATCAGCGAAAAGGACTCCACCTTCGTGCACGAGTTCGGCTCCTACGAGAAAATGCGGGAAAACCCCGCCGGTTACGAAGTATGGAAGGAGCGTCTCAAGCGGGAAAAGGTGAATCTTCTCATCGTCAAGACGGATACTCCCGCACTGATCTTCAACCGGAGGCAGGAGCTGGACTGGGCGCAGGCCCATCCGGAAAACTTCACCCTTCTGGTGCGGGATTCCGAGGAGTGGGAAAAAAGCAGTTTCTTCATGTACAGGGTGCATGATCTGTAAGCAGAAAGGACGAATATGGAAATTGCAGGCGGGTTCGCCCGGGGAACGGTGCTGGAAGTGCCCCGGGGCATGGAGGTGCGGCCCACTTCCATAAGGGCAAGGAGAGCCTTGTTCGATTCTCTGGGAGACCTTTCCGGAAAAAGAGTGTGCGACCTTTTCGCCGGAAGCGGGGCAATGGGTCTGGAGGCCGTCAGCCGGGGAGCGGAAAGTCTCCTTGCCGTGGAGTGCGCCCCCGCAAGCGCCGCAGCCATCCGCAAAAACATGAAAAGCGTCGCCGCCCGCATGGGGTGGGATACCGAAAAGGAGTTTTCTTCGAAAATGCGCCTCATTCAGGGGACCCTGCCCTCCTGCATGAAATTGGTGGCCGCCGCTCCTCCTCCGGACATCATCTTCGCGGATCCCCCCTACGCGGATTCCGCAAATGCGGCAAATGGACTTCTTGCCGACGGGGATTTTCTGGAATGGAGCCAAAAAAGTCTCCTCATCTGGGAACTCCCCGAAAGCAGGGCATTCATCGGCTCCCTGCCGGAAACAAGACGGGTCGCGGACATCCGCAAGTACGGGGCGATCCGGTTCATGTTCATTTGCGGGAAATGACTTTCGGAGAGCCGTTCCGGGAGAAGAAGCGGAGGAAAAACCCTGCGGAGAACGGTTTTTTTCAAAAAAAAGCGAAAAAAAACCTTTTCGGATTTGAAAAGTCGCCTTCTATATTGTAGAGTAACTGGAGAAATTTTTTCGAAGGATCGTTTATCGGACAGCGCAGAAAATCATCAGGAGAAGCATCATGGCAATTCTTAACAGGATCGTGAACATCCTCATATTGTTGTTGGTCATAGCCGCAGGCGTGTTTTCCTACATGCTCTTCGGCAAGCGGGAAAGCCTGACCAAAGGCATGGAAAGCATGGCGGCGGCCATTTCCAATACGGCGGCGACGCTGGACGACGGCGGTGCCTCCGGCACGAAGGCCGCAGGCAGCCTCAAGAAGGCGGATCTGGACCACAAAAAGGACTTCAGCGCGCTTCTCCCCAAACTGAACGATACTGCCAAGGAAATCGTACGTCAGCGCAATGATCTGGCCAAAGCCCTTGCGCAGACCGGAAGAGAACTGGGAGCAAAGAACGTCAAGGAAGCCTCCCTCCGCCGCGTGGACAACTTCGCCGGAGAGTGCAAAAATCTCCAGAGTGCGGTAAAGGCTTACAAGGACAACGCCAACGGCGTGAAAAACCAGTTCGTGGCCATCGGCAGGTCCTTGAAAGCCGATGTGAAAATGGCGGATCTGGACGGCACCGGATACAGGGAAGCTTCCCAGAAGATCCAGGACAAGGCGGAAACGCTCCGCAAGGAAAGCGATACCACGGCAGGCGATATAGCCTATGCGAAGAACAGGCTCGGCGTGAGCATCGGCAAATACAGCACCAACACCTCCAAATTCTGGCGGGAGGCCGTGGACAAGCGGGCAAAGGATATCCAGAAGATCAACAGCGAACGCGGTAAGTTCGAAAGGCTTTCCAAGAGTCAGGAAAAGGAGATCAGCAAGCTCAAGGAAGAAAAGAAAGCTCTGGAAGACCAGGTAAAGACGAAAGACAAGGAGATCGCCAGACAGCTGAAGATCATTACCGACGACGGCAAAAAGCCCGAACCCGCCCTGAAACTCATGCCCGACAGCCCCGAATGTTACAAGGAAGTCCGGGGCACCGTGCAGTATGTGAACCGGGAATACGGCTTCGTCCAGATCGACATCGGCAAGGACTATCAGATCGAGCAGGAATACGGCGTCATGAAGAACATCGTGAGCTTCCCGCTGCAGCCCGGACTTACCATGACCGTTTCCCGGGGCAGCGGAGAAAATGCCGAAATCGTGGCCACCATCCTCGTGAAAACCGTCAACAAGAACAACTCCATCTGCAATGTCATCAAGGGCAATGTCGCCGATATCCGGGAAAAGGATCATGTGTTCTTCAGCAGCGAGGATATGGCGGCGATCCCCGCGGCACTGAGTAAAGGCAAATAAGGAACGTTTCGGCGCTTCTTCCGCTGTGTGAGGTGAAACATGTTTGATTCGAAGATTTTTACGGTCACATCCATCCTGACGCTCGTCGTCCTTCTTGCCACCATCGTCATCCAGCTTCTGGAGATGCGCTGGTACGAGATGTTCTGAGATGCCGGAATCGGCATCCGCCGGGAACGGGCGGGAAATATGAAAAGAATAGTCACTATGCATAAAGGACGGGAGAAAAAATTTTCTTCCGTTCTTTTTTTGTTCCTTGTCTGGTTCCTCCTCCTGCTTCTGAGTTCCTGCACGGATTACGAAAGAGCAGGCCTCAATCCCCGTCCCTTCAACGAACCCGCCTACTGGGAGATCAATCCCTACGGCCCCAATGCGTTTCAGAACTGAGACACTGTCTCAAGAGAAGGAACCTCCCGCCGCACTGCCTATTCGGCCTATAAGGCCTGTAAGGCCTATTCCCCAGCCGGGACGGTTTCGGGGATGGGAAAAAACACCGCTCACGTTTCCAGCCTTGACTAGGGGGAGAGACAAACGCGCTCGCGCTTTTTTCTCTCCCCCTGGACCCCCTTTCTTTTTCACGCAGAAGCGTTTGGTGGCTGGGTAATGCCGCAGTACAGAAGCGTTTGGTGGCTGGGTAGTTTCCGTT
>JAGAEF010000226.1 GCA_017613255.1 Lentisphaeria bacterium | reverse complement strand
TTTTTCTGTCTGGCTTTGATCTTGCAGACGTAACGGAATCCCTGACGGACTTTCCCGTGGGCAAGAAAGACTCCCCCGCCCGTCCTGCGGCAGGTCAGCAGGAGACAGCTGCTCCCATTGATCCCGCCGTCCCTGCTCAGTTCGAAGGAGGAGTCGCAGTTTTTGCCGTGCCAGCTGGACCAAACCTTGGTCATGGGATCCTTCCGGGGATACTCGGAACGGGGCGGAAACGCCACGATCCGGAACGAACGGGCGGGAACCCTGATCCGGAATTTGCCGTCTTTGACCTCCACGGGCTTTCCCTTGTACTCTTCCATGGCAGGGAAACTCCCCGGGGCGATTTTGCTCACGTCGATCTCGCTGGTACAGGGCCGGATGTCCTTGTTGGCCAGAAACAGCACGAAGCGTTTTCCCGGACAGATGTAATAGGTGATGCGCAGTCCGGGCTGGGAAGAGGTGATCTCCTTCTGCTCGTGATAGAGGCGGCACACCGTATCCTTGTGCTGGACCCCGTAGCGGGCAAGGATGTCCCACATGCGCTGCACGGGCTTGCCTGCCGCCCAGTCCTGGGTGGTATCCACGTCATGGCTCTGGAGCATGGCCAGCATCCCTTCGGTGTATTTATGGGCTTCCGGCTTGAAGTTCGCCCTGTCGGCCTGCCCCAGCGCGGGAAGATGGATCACGCCCACGCCCAGCACGTCCCGGTTGAACTCGCTCCGGTAGATGGTATCGGAGACCTCATCCACATAGCCGTAGGGATTGCGCCGCAGCAGGGCCGCGTACTGTTCCCCGGGGAAAAAGTAGTCTGCAAGACCGGACATCATGGGAATGAAATCCCGCTGGGCGTGGATCATGACCGTCTTGCCGTACTTGTGGGCGTATGCCACGGTCCGGCGGATCAGGTCCCGCTTGTACAGCACGTTGAAAGTCTTGATGTCCCGCCCGAATTTATCCTTGAAGCCGCAGCCGTGGAGGGGATTCCCGCAGAGGCTGTCGCCGCAGAGATCGTAATAGACCTGCCAGATCTTGCCGGAAAGCTTGTGGGTGTAGAGCTTGTGCTGTCCGTTGAGCAGATAGTCATTGATGCAGCAGCTGTTGCAGGCGGAAAGGGAAAAATAGCGTTCCCGGACGTATTTGCCCTTGCCCACCGGCCGGGAGTAGGGCATATTGTAGCTGTAGGCGCCGGGAACTTCCCAGTACTTGCGGAGATAGCGGCCCACCGGGGAGCAGGTGGTCAGCGCGCTGGCGGCTCCGTAGACGGACGAGGTATTGTCAACGCTGTTCCTGTGACGGTATTCGAAGTCGTAGGGATGGGGTTCGTGGGTGAAGATCTCGTTGAACCCGCCGTCTCCGCCGCCGTTGGTCATGTGTTTCCGCCCGCCCCGGGTGTCGCCGTACTGGATCACCCTGTTGAGTTCCGGCAGAGGCCGGGTGGGAGTGGCGATGAAAAGCGCCGTGTAGGGAGTCGATTCCGGAAGCGTCACCTTCCGGTTGATCATTTCCACCCGGCACTCCCCGCTCCCCTTGTCGGCGAAAAGCACGGGCTTTTCGGGATCGTAGACCCAGTTGGCGTCGTTGACCATCGTATAGGCGAAACCGCCCTTCTTTTCGGTCACGAACCACAGGAGTTTCGGATTCCCCGCGGTCCTCGGATAGAGAAAAGCTTTCTTCTGCGCTTTCGTCTCATCCGCGCAGGGGGTCATGAGGAACTGTTTGTTTTCCGGGGAGACCTGCCAGACCAGCTCCATGCGGCCGATCTCAGGCTTGCCGTCGATGATCCAATCCAGTTTGATGAGGCCGTCGAATTCCACCGTAGTGGCATACCGGATAACGGCCTGCCCGATCTTGCCCGTTCCGGTGAAGGTGACCGTGCGCCCGGTCCGGGAGCTCTTCCCGGCGGACCAGAGGGGTTCCTTTCCGTCGATGAGAAGCCGGACGCGCTCCTTGAGGAGTTCCCTGCCGTAAGCTTTGATCGATTCGGGAAGAGGCCCTTCCGCGAATTTGTAGGTCCGGTTCCAGACATTTACCGTGCGTTTGTCCACGGAAAAATCCTTTTTCCAGAGGGAAGGAGGTTCGTCATCGTCTCCGTAGCCGTTGCCCACCCAGGAGAAATCGGGCCGGTCGATGGAAACGGTGACCTTTTCCTTCCCTATGCGGGATTCCAGCGTATACTTCCCCACCTGATCGATCCCGGAAAGGAGCCGCACTTCCGCGGGCTTGGAAAAGGTCCAGAAGCCGTTTTTCTTTCCGCCGTCGGGGGAAGTGAGCGTAAAATCGACTCTGAGCTTGCCCTTGCGGAGAAGCTCCTGATCCTTTTCGGAGAGGGCGGCAAAATCGAATTCGGCTTCCAGACGGTCGATCCTGTCCTTCTTTCCTTCCTTGCGTCCCATGTCCACGCCGTTGAGGGCCACGGAAAAGGCCTGCACTTTGGCTTCGGAACGGTCCTTGAGGAGAGAAAAATATCCGTTGCGGATCTCCAGATCGGAGAGAGGACGGCCGTAAAGGGCGAAATCGTCCACGCCCACGCTCCAGGTGTGCTTGTCTTCATAGAAGGGGCTTTTTATCCCGATGAAGGAGTTTTCGTTGTTGACCGCCTTGATGTCGGATGTCATGGAGACTTTCGCGGGCAAAGCGGCCTCTTTCACCTTCTCCCCGTTGAGATAGATCTTGAGACGCTTGTCGTTCCATGTGGCGGCGATCTGGTGCCATTCGCCTTTCCGGATCTTTTTGCGGGGGGCGGCCACGCGGCCAATGGATCCCCAGCCCTGAGGGCCGTCGGAACTGCGCCAGTCGAAATAGACGTTCTCCCCGTACTCATACAGCTGGTATTCGATATACCGGGAGCCGTTCTGGGTCCGGATATGGGCCAAGGCGATGTTCCCGCGCTTCTTGCCGTTGCTTTCCGCGTCTCCGGGGGCGTAATCCATGCCCGCGGTCCACAGGATCAGCGTCCCTTTATGGGGGTCCACGTTCTTTTCCACGGGGAAACGCAGAGCTTCCCCGGATTCAGGCTTGTACGCCGGTCTGCCGTCGAAGCCGATCACCCCGCGCAGACCCAGATTGACGTCCCGCATGGTCGTGGAATATTTGTCGCCTCCGGCGAAATCGGCATTGACGGCGTGCTTGTCGAAGGTGACCAGAAAGAGCAGGTCTTTTCCCTTGCACTTTTCCGCCGTGTCCTTCGCCAGAAACTTCGCCTGCCCGAAGGCGCCGCAGGAAAAAAGCGCGGCGGCAAAAAGCGGGAACAGCTTTTTCATGACTTATTCCTCGCTGCTGCAGAAAAATTCGAAATCATCGAACCAGGCGCATCCGGGGACACTGCCTCCGGTGCCGAGAGTGACCAGCACATAACCGGCCTCTTTCCATTTGCCGGAATCCGGAACATGGAAGGTGAAAACCATGCGTTTCCATTCCCGGCACTCTTCCGCCTTGATTTTGGTGCCCTGCACGCCCGTGCCCAGAAATCTTTTTTTCGCGCTCTGGCCCTGTATGTTCAGAGCAAGCGTGCTTTCCGGAGAAAGCCCCTGACTCTTGACGAAGACGACAAAGGTGTACTCCTTGCCCGGTTTGACCGGGAAGTGCTTGAGAAGGCTTCCGACCTTGTTTTTTCCGTTGCCCTCAAGGACCTTGATCTGCGCCGCGCCGGGGGCCTTGTTCCCCTCTTTCGAGTCGAGATCTCTCACGACCTTGGCCTCGGCGGACCTCCAGAATCCCCAGGAATCATAGTCGAAGGGATCCTTGAACTCTTTGGAAGGATCGATGGCTTCCATGGAAAAATCATCGAACTGGAGCACGGCTCCCGCATCTGCGTTGCCCGCAGGCAGGATCTGGACCTGATCGACCCCTTCGGGAACCGTAAAATCTCCGGCAAGCATTCTCCAGTCCTTTTCCACGGGCAGTTTGGCAGTCGAGAGAACGGAAGCGAAAAACTTTCCCTTTTTGAACGCCTGAACGGCGAGATTGGCCGTGCATTTCAGCTGGGGGGTCTTGTTGCGGACCATGCATTTGATCCGGTAGGTCTTGCCCGCCTCCACCGGGAATCTTTTCAGAAGCATGGCGCTTGCGCCGCTCTTGTGCCCTTCGGCGAAGATCATGTCCGCCGAGCCGGGAGCAGTCAGCCCCTCCTTGGCATTGAACCGGCAGGTCCCCTTGCTGTCCTTGGCGAACCAGTACCCCCACATTTTGTCGAATCCGTCTTTGATTTCACCTGCAGTCACTCCGAATGAGGCGGCCAGCGCGAGGAGAATAAAATACTTTTTCATGATCTTCCCTTTCGTTTTTTTGTTGTTGAGAATGACATTCTTTCCATATCGCAATATACTGCCGGACAAATCGAATTGCAAGCTTCCGCCTGCAAAAAATGCGTACCGCGCCCGGGAATATTCCGCTGCTTCCCGCAAAAATCCGCAAGAAAAGTCCGGTCGGTTCCTTCCAAGGGGAATGAGGAGAAAAAAAACGGCTGACCGATTGCCGCCGTCATGATTCTTTTCCCGGCGGCGGAAAAGGGGGAAAAATAATGGTACCCGAGACAGGAATCGAACCTGCGACCAACAGTTTAGGAAACTGCTGCTCTATCCCCTGAGCTACTCGGGCACTTTGAATAATATAGCCTCGCGGAAGGATTTTTCAAGCTCGTTTTGCTTTTTCTCACGGATATTTTCGCTGTTCCCCCCGGGAAGAAGCAAAAGGGGAACACGCCGACCCATCCTCCGCTGAAGCTGCGGAGGGCAAGCGGTCGGCCATGGCGAAGCGCGGAACCGTCTCAAGGATTTTCTTCCGTTATCGATTTTACTTGAAGGGCTTGAAAAAATACGAAGCAGACGGTATATTGTATGTGTTGGCGGAGGAGGTCGCCAAGATGATAGATATTCATGAGACAAAAGAATGGAAAGAAATGGTTGCCAGGGTTGACCGAAGAGTTGCCGCGGAAGGCGGTTCGACCGGCAGCAACATGGCCGAACCCCCTTACGTTCCCCCCGGACCGGTAAAAAT
>JAGAEF010000225.1 GCA_017613255.1 Lentisphaeria bacterium | reverse complement strand
GAGACCATCCATGAGATCGTCAACGAGATCCGCGTCAAGCTCCCGGAGGGGCTGACGAAGGAGGAGATCGAAAAGGAGCTGGTCAACGAAGCCATCGGGCTGGGACCGCTGGAGGATCTCATCGACATGCCCGGGATCACCGAAATCATGGTCAACGGGCCCGATCACGTGTATGTGGAGTACAAGGGCAAACTGCAGAGGACGGATATGTCCTTTGCCGACAATGCCCAGGTGCTGGCCGCCATCGAAAGGATCGTTTCTCCTCTGGGCAGGCGCATCGACGAAAGTTCCCCCATGGTGGATGCCCGTCTGAAGGACGGCTCCCGCGTGAACGCCATCATTCCGCCCCTCTCCCTTGTGGGGCCCGCCATCACCATCCGGAAATTTTCCAAGAATCCGCTTCAGGTGGACGATCTTGTCCGGTTCGGTTCCATCACCCATAAAATCGCGGATTTTCTGGACGTGTGCGTCAAGATCCGGAAGAACATCATCATTTCCGGAGGCACGGGTTCGGGGAAGACCACGCTTCTCAACGTGCTGAGCGGATTCCTGCCGGAAACGGAACGGATCGTCACCATCGAGGACGCCGCCGAACTGCAGCTGCGGCAGGAGCATGTGGTCCGGCTGGAGGCGAGACCCGCGAACATCGAAGGCAAGGGAGAAGTGAGCATCCGGGATCTGGTGAAGAACTCTCTGCGTATGCGGCCGGACCGGATCGTCATCGGGGAGTGCCGCGGCGGAGAGGCTCTGGATATGCTGCAGGCCATGAATACCGGGCATGACGGAAGCTTGACCACCATCCACGCCAACAGTCCCCGGGACGCGCTGGCAAGGCTGGAAACGCTGGTGCTCATGAGCGGGTTCGATCTGCCTTTGCGGGCGATCCGGGAACAGATCGCCTCGGCCATTTCCATCATCGTGCAGATCTCCCGGGAAAAGGACGGCTCCCGGAAGGTGAACTGCGTAAGCGAGATCACCAAGATGGAAGGGGACATCATCACCATGCAGGATCTTTTCGTCTTCCGGCAGGACGGCTGGACACCGGACGGCAAGATGACCGGGGAATTCATCCCCACGGGGAATGTCCCCACCTTCATGGAGGAGATCACCCGGGCGGGGCTTTCCTGCGACATATCCATGTTCACGCCGCCCAGACGCAACAGAGGAGGAACGCTGTGAATCTCACGCTTTTCGCAAGTCTCTGCGCCTTCGGGGCGGTCAGCTGCGCCACCATCGTCATCGTGGAGTTCTTCACCTATACTTCCGCGAAATACAAGGAAAAATTCCTGGAGGAGACCGCCGCGGAAATGGAGGATGTGCTTCTTACTCTTCCTCCCGGCAAGATCCTGGATTTGAGTCTTGCTCTTTCCGCGCTTGCGGCGTTCATTGCGGTGCTCGCGGTGGGATTTTACGCGGACAATCTTTCCGTCGTCCGGCTTGTGATCGTAGCTCTCATTGCCGCCGTGGCGGCCTTCCCCGTTCCCCGCATGGTGCTCAAATACCTGCGGAAGGAGAGGATGAACAAGTTCAATCTTCAGCTGGAGGATGCGCTTCTTTCCATCAGCGGCTCCCTGAAGGCGGGATTCAGCATCAATCAGGCGCTGGAAACCGTTGCCGCCCAGAACCGCAGTCCCATCTCCTTCGAGTTCCGGCTTCTCATGCACGAGATCCGGCTGGGAGTTACGCTGGACACGGCGCTGGAAAAGATGAACAAGCGTCTGGATTCCCCCGACTTCGAACTCATTGCCATGGCCATCATCACTGCCCGGCAGACCGGAGGGGAGCTCACCGTCATTCTGGAGCGTCTGGCGGGGGTCATCCGGGAACGGGTGCGCATTACCGGCAGGATCCGGGCGCTTACCGCGCAGGGCAGACTGCAGGCGGTCATCATCGGACTGATGCCCTTTGCCCTGTTTTCCGCCATGCTTTATGTTGCGCCCGACATGATGAACTCGTTTTTCTCTTCGGTGGTGGGAATTTTGTTCCTTATGGGCGTCATCGTGCTGGATGCCGTCGGGTTTTTCGTGATCCGCAAGATCACCACCATCGATATCTGACGGGAGGAGGAAAAAATGTTTTACACCGTTCTTGCTTCCCTGTGCACGGGGATCGCCGTAAGCTGTTTTCTCATTCTCGTTTTCGATCTGGCTTCCATGATCGAGCTGGAAAAGGGCGAAGAGATGACGGACAGCAAAAAACTGCCCATCGTCATCCGCATGTTCCTGCCGCTGGCCCCCAGTCTGCGGAAACTCACGAATTCGGAACTGTTCGAGGACTTCCGGAAGAAAACGTCGGAAATGCTGGAAATGGGAGGATTCGATGAAGCCGTATCCGCGGCGGATTTCCTTTCGGTAAGGCTTCTCATGGGGGGGCTGGGAGTGCTTTTCACTGCTCTCTTGTTCTACGGCGGTCAGGGGCTTATGGGAATTCTCATTCTGTTCCTTTTCCTCATCTATCCGCCCACCTGGCTCAGGGGAGTGATCCGCCGCCGGCAGCTTTCCATTCTCAAGGCGCTGCCCAATCTTCTGGATCTGCTTACTCTTTCGGTGGAGGCGGGGAAGAACTTTCTTACCGCGCTCCGGGATATTCTGGAAAAAAGGCCGCCGGACCCGCTGGGAGAAGAGTTTCTCCGGGCCCTGCGGGAGATCCAGCTGGGGACCTCCCGGCGGGAGGCTCTCAAGGGGATGAGTTCCCGGGTGCGTCAGGCGGAGCTTGCCTCCGTGGTGGATGCCATCGTTCAGGCGGACGAACTGGGCATAAGCATCGGTCAGATCCTGAAAGTTCAGGGGGATCAGCTGCGCACCAAGCGGTTCGCCAGAGCGGAAAAACTTGCCAACGAAGCTCCGGTGAAGATCCTCTTCCCCGTGGTTGTGTTCATCTTTCCTTCCGTATTCCTGATCCTGCTCGGGCCCATTGCGTCCCAGGCGCTCAAGGTGTTCGGGTCGTGACGGACCCTGAGGAGGAAGGATGATCCGGAACCTTGCGAAAGGAACGCTTCTGGCGGAAAAGGAGCTTTATGCGCTGGGGTTCTTCGTGAGACTGCGGGGGATGCTGGGGCGGAAATTCGACGGGAAACTGGACGGCATGGTTTTCCCGAAGTGTTCGTCCATTCACATGTTCTTCATGGGAATGGAGCTGGATGCGGTCTTCCTTGACAGGGAGAATTGCATCGTGAAAGCCGTGACGGCCAGGCCGTGGGGAGTGTATTTCGGCGGCGGAAAGGCCGTCTGTGCCGTGGAGCTTCCTGCCGGGAGCTGCCGGAAGGCGGGGTGCCGGGAGGGGGACAAACTGGAACTTACCGGGTGTGCCCCGGATCGGAAAGAAAAGGAAAAGATTTTGCAGGGAATAAGAGGGAAGGAAGAAAAGGAATGAGACTGCTATTTCTTGATGGTCCCAGAAGCGGAGAGCATATTTCTCTTGCTTCGCCGGAGATCCGGATCGGAAGGGAAACGGACAATGATATACAGCTTCTCGTGGGGGGCGTTTCCCGATACCACGCACTGATCCGCAGGGACGGCTCCTCCTGGAGCATCCGGGATCTGGGAAGCACCAACGGCACGAAGGTCAACGGCTCGGTCATCGGCAGTTCCGTCGTTCTTCACGGCGGAGATCTGATTCTCATCGGGGACCAGATGATCCGCGTGGAAGAGGACGCTTCCGGCAGCGGGGATCCCGCCGGAAAGGAGCAGGAAAACGCTCCGGTTCCCCTCATTCGCATCGTGGATGAACCTCCCGGAAAGAAGGATGCGGGGAAAGCGCCGTTTTCCTCCGCGGAGGGAAAAAAGGAGGAGTCCGGCGCGTCCGTTCCCCTCGTCCGGTTCCATTCGGCTCCCTCCGGAGAGAGCAAGGGGGGCAAGAAAGATTCTTCCTCTCCGGAAAAATCCGGCGGGGAAAAGGAAAAGAGCGATGCGGGACTGGATAATTCGGATACGGCGATTCTGGAAAGCATGTTCGGCGATTCTTCCTCCGGAAGCGCTTCCTCCTCTTCCTCGTTCCCGTCGGGCAAAAGCGCTTCTCCCGAAGTGCGGAAAAAAAAGACCCTCGGCAATGTCCTCTTCTATGTGGTCCTTGTTGCCGTGGCGGCCGTGTGCGTATGTCTGTTCCTTGCCCTGAATCAGGGAAAGCCCGGCAGTACGGTTTCCCCCGTGGTGAAGAAGGATCCCAACCAGTTCTTCCTTGCCTATGAAAAGGAGACGCTGACCAGATCCAGCATCTTCCGTTTCGAGATGCTTCTGGAGTGCCGCTGGGTGGAGAACGCGGAGAAGAAGACGAGGGAGGAGGCGGCATTCGTCCATTATGCGGTTGCCGAACAGAAGGCGGAAGACAATATCGCCTACAAATATGTGCTTCCTCCCCAGCGCATCGACCTGGAGGATGCCGTCCGTCTGCGCAAGAAGATTCAGGAGACGGATTTCATGAAACTTGTTTCCGACAGCGGAGACATCGTGGCCGCAACGGACGGGAATGACCAGAGCTCCCGCATTACGGTGGGCTTCAGCGGTCATCTCAATTCGGTTGCGGTGCGCAATACCTCCCCCAAGCTCTCCTACCGGCAGGTGGAGGAGCTTATCGAGCAGTTTACCGAGGATACTTTGGGCGTGCGCACCGTAAGCATGTCCGTGGAGGAGATGCAGGAGGAGGCGAAGAAGCACTACGCGCAGGCCAGGCAGTATTTCGAGAACTACGAGGCCAAACCGGAAAATCTTCGGCTTGCCATCAAGCGGTTCCGCCTGACCTCCCAGATGCTGGAACGGTTCCAGCCCCGGCCGAAAATGTGGTCGGAAGCCAATGAGTCTTTGCAGAAGGCGGAACAGATCCTTGCAGGCAAACGCAAGGAGCTCTACAACGATCTGAAGATCAAATTGAAACTCAAAGAGTATCCCGAAGCGCTGGAAAAGGCGAAGATCCTCATGGACTATCTGGAGCCGGGCTCCGCCAACTACTACCGCATCAGGGACGTGAAGATCAGCATCGAACGGGAACTTGCCCGGAACAAGAGGAGAAAGTGAAATGAAAAGTTTTCTGCGGAATATGATGAAAGCGCTTCCGGGCGTTTTGTTCTGTGCGGCTCTTGTCTGCGTGCTTCCGGCGGCAGTTTCCTGCTCCGGAAAAAAGCCGCCCGCTCCGGTCAGGGCGAAAGCCGTCTTCTGGACGGAGCCCGAAGGGGCCTCCATTTTCATTGCCGGCAAGACCCTGAAAAAAGTTACGCCTGCGGAGGTTGCCATCACCCCCGGCGTGTATGTGGTCAAATTCACAAAGGAAGGCTATTTCCCCCAGTGGAAGAGGGCGGAATTCAAGAAAGGCGCTTCCGTAAGTGTGGAAGCTTCTCTCGTCCCCGTGCATGCCTCCCTCCTTGTGGCGGCCAGGGCGGACGGAAAGTTCGGCGTGCAGGTCCATTACAAAAACAAGCTTCTGGGGGAAACTCCCCTTGTCCTGCGGGATCTGCCTGCGGGGAAGGGGGAAGTGCTTCTTTCCAAGAAGGGCTATGCTTCCCGCAGAGTGAGCTTTACGGTGGAGGACAGTTTGCCTCCTCCCGCCGTCACCACGGAGCTTGCCACCAACAGAGGCGAACTTTTCATCTCTTCGACTCCTTCCGGGGCGGAGGTGGTCATCAACGGGGAAATTGCAGGCCACACCCCCTTCAAATCCCAGCCGGAGGAGGGGCGGTACAAGCTGGAACTGAAACGGAACGGGTACAGGGTGCATACGCAGGAGTTCGACGTGACGAGAGGGCAGGAAACGAAACTTGCCGACGTGAAGCTTGTTCCGCTTCCCGCGAAACTTTTCGTGAAAACCTCTCCCCGGGGCGCTAAGATCTTCATCAACGACGAGCCGGGAGGAGAGGCCTCCGGCCGCGCCATCGAACTTGCTCCCGGCGAGTACACCGTCCGGGCGGAAAAAGAGGGCTTCGACGACTGTACCGAAAAGATCGTCCTTCAGGGCGGAGACGAAAAACACATCACGCTGAAACTGGATACGGTCATGGGGGCGCTGGAGGTCGTGACCCGGCCCGCGGGCACGGCGGTCTTTCTGGACGGCAAGCTGATCGGACGCAGCAAGCCCGATCCCGCCAATCCCAAGATCTCCGAGGTTCTGCGCATCCCCAATATCCGTCAGGGGGAACACACCATTACCATCACCCACAAGCGGGCGAAATTCCCCAAAGGCGGAAAACGCACCGTCAAGGTGAACGTGGAAAAGGGCAAGACCGCAAGGGTGGACCAGATCGAACTGTGGGTTCCCGACGTGAAGATCCTTCTCAAGGACGGACGCGTGGAAGAGGGCAGGTTCCTCTATTATCACGCGGATAAAAGCATCCATTACCAGCCCCGGCCCGGCATGGGGGTCACCATCCGCAAGGAGCTGATCCGGAGCGTGGAAAAACTGCCTGTAGAGGACGAATGAAATGCTTCTGAAGTGCCTTCTGTACGGGAATGCGGCTGTCTCCCTGCTTTCGTGCGTCTTTTTCCTTTTTGTCCTGCGCGAAAGCAATCTGGGAAAGTGGGAAAAGCTCCCCCGGGAGAGGGTGAGCGGCGGAATTCTGGGATTTCTTGCTCTTCTTGCCTTCATTCCCGATGTGGAGCCCATGTTTCCCGTGGAGCGGTATCTGGGGCTCCTGATCTTCCTTGCCGTGGTGCTTTCCGTTCTGTGCTTCCTCTATATCGACCATCTTTTCGCCCGGTCTCTGGCCGGGATCCTGATTCTGGGCGCCCATGCCACCCTTGCGGAAACCTATGCGGCGGATCTGCGCTTCTCCTCGTTTTTCGCCGCCATGACGCTTCTCTACGGGACGGCGGGGATCGTGCTGGCCGCCAAGCCCTATTTCCTGCGGGATCTCATGCGCAAGTGCGCAGCAAGTGTCTGGTGGCGGGCGGGAACGGTTTTCCTGCTGGGAATGTGGTTTTTGTCCGCTCTTCTTGTCCTTTCCGATCTCCTTTCCCGGTAGTGTGGTGAGAAATGGGCGGTGAATTCGTTACGGCTGTTTCCCCGGAATGCAGGAATTTCCTGCTGGAGGCCTTTTCCGGCAGAGAGGAGCTTTTTGACGCCTTTCTGGAAAAGATGAAACTTCTGCAGGGGATTCTTTACGAGACCAACGAACAATTCAACTTGACGGCCCTTCCTCCCGAAGCTTTCTGGAGCAAGCACGTTGCGGATTCCCTCTCCCTGATCCGGGCCTTTCCTCAGATCGGAAAACAGTCTCTTTCTCTTCTGGATCTGGGATGCGGGGCGGGGTTTCCCTCTCTGGTGCTTGCGGCGGCCTTTCCCCTTCTCAAGGTGACCGCCGTGGATTCCACGGGCAAAAAGATCTCCTTCGTAGCTGCCGCAGCCGAACAGCTTTCTCTGGAAAACCTTTCCGCCATTCACGGGAGAGGCAATGAGCTGGCCAGAAAGGCGCCCTTTAAGGGTGCATACGATCTTGTGACGGCAAGGGCGGTCTCCTCCGCGGAAAATCTGGTGAAGGAAAGCTTTTCCTTCCTGAAGGAGCCCGGCGGCGTGCTTGCCGTCTACCGTACCGCTTCTCAGCTTGCGGAGGAAAAAGCGTTTCTGGAGAAGAACAAACGCCTGTTCTGGCGCAGTACGGAACTCTTTTCCCTGCCGGAGGAGGCGGGAATGCGGCAGTTCCTGCTTCTGGCAAAACATCCTTTCCCGTAAGGGGAGGGGGGCGGAAAACTCATCTGGCGCCGGGAAGGAAGCTTTTCAAGCGCGCAATGCTCTGATCGGGGGAACTGCTTCCCGCAATCTTCCTCATTTTGCGGAAACCTCCTCCGTAGACGGGATCCTGATTGTTCTCCAGACGTCGGCAAATGGCCTGCATGGCAGGATCTCTTCCCCCGGTCTTCCGCAGGAAGCACCAGGCAACGAATTCGCAGGTCCCCTCCCGGACGGCGGGATCCTTGATCTGCGGGCAGTATTCGCTCATCCAGTCGTGGGTGAGTTCATGGATCACGGCGTGCCGGAACTCCGGCGGAGGGAGATTCCCCAGCACGAAAATGGAAAACTTTTCCCCCACGACGGAGGTTTTCCGTGAGATGGTCCTTCCGGTACGTTTGTTGTAGGTCTGTTCCGTTCTCATCTGTTTTTCGTGCTGGAAAAGCCCTTTCTGCCGGGGATCCAGAGGACTCTTCTTGATCCTTGCCAGCTCCGAAGGAGTTACGATGGAAAAGCGGATGCGGTGATTCGTCCCGATGTCGAATACGCTTCTGAGTTCGCTTCTGAGTTCCCTGAAGATCGCCTGCGCCTGAGATGGATCCGAGACGGCTTCCCTTTCGCAGGAATCGCAAATGACCGTGCCGTCACTCCTTCTTCTTCCCACGTTCCCGCAGTAATCACATTTGGGAAGGTCCCTGCATCGTTCGCAGAAGACCTTCCGGGGATCGTCCTGGGCCACCCACGTCTTTTCGGAAGGTTTCCCGCAGACGGAACATTTGGGGAGGGCGCTTTCCATGCACTTCCGGGAGCAGTAGGGTTTGCCCTGCAGGATAAGGTATCTGCCTGAAATGCGGCGGGAACACGCGGTGCAGAAGACGGCGTTTCCCGATCTTCTTTCCCCCTGAAGGGGGAACCCCGTCAAGACCGAAAAAAGAACAAGAACGGGAAAAATCGCTGAAAAATAAACTCTTCCCACCATGATGACGCCTCCGGGATTTGAAAAAATTATCTTTCCGGTGTAAATTATAGTGCACTGGTGATAATGTAGCTTTCTCACGGAAAAATTCAAGGGCGGATTTCTCCGGGAAGGGAAAATTGTTCCTCCGGCGCGGGAAAAGCGCCGGAGCACACGGAGGACGGTCAATGGGGCTCAGGGAGAAATTGTCCGGTAAGGCCGGAAAAGCCGATGCGGTTTGCCATGTGGTGAACAGCATGGGGCTTCACGCCCGTCCCGCCTGCATTCTCGTTCAGGAGGCCGCCAAGTTTTCCAGCGAGATCCGCCTTGCCGGAGGCGCAGTCAAGGAGGCCGTGGACGGGAAAAGTCTGATGTCCATCCTGACTCTTGCCGCGGGCAAAGGGACACAGATCACCATCACCGCGGAAGGACCCGACGCCCATGAGGCGGTGGAATCCCTTGTCCGGCTTTTCGAAAGCGGATTCGACGAGGATTGACGATGAAGAAGGCTGAACAGAAGAGTCCCGCCCCGGGCAGGGGCAAGGTGATGCCGGACAAATCCATCAAGCGGGAGGTCATGTTCCACGGCATTCCCGCTTCCCCGGGAATTGCCATGGGGCAGGTTCTTGTGCTGGGGAAGGAAAACTCCCTTCTGGATGCTCCCCCCGAACAGAAAAAAATCCCGCCGGAAGAGGTGGAATCCGAAATCGCCCGCTTCAAGGACGCGCTGGAGGAGACCCGTACGGAGACCAAAGCGCTCATGGCGAGAATCAAGGAGTCGGAGGGGCGGAACGATGCAGGCATCTTCGACGCACAGTTCCTGATCCTGGACGACAAGATGCTCCTCAACGAGGTGGTCTCGGGAGTAAGCAAAAAGTTCCAGAGCGCCGAAAACGCTTTCCGGCAGACCATTTCCAAATACATAGCCGCCATCTCCGCCATTCAGGATCCCTATCTCAAGGAGCGGGCGGCGGACATCCGGGACGTGGCGGAGCGTCTGCTGGCCCACCTGCAGGGAAGAAGCCGGACGGATCTGCTGAAAAACCTGCATGAACCCCGGATCGTGGTGGCGAAAGATCTCACCCCTTCGGATACCGCCCTTCTGGACCGGAAAAACGTGCTTGCCTTCGCTACGGAAAGCGGCAGCAAGACCTCCCACAGCGCCATTCTGGCAAGGTCCATAAGGATCCCCGCCATCGTCAGCATGAACCGCTTCTACGAGCGGCTGGAGGACGGGGACTACCTGATCGTGGACGGATTTCTGGGGACGGCGGTGCTCAATCCGGACAAGGGAACCATCGAACTCTATCGGCAGAAAGAGAAAAGCGAGGCGAGACTGTACGACGAATATCTGCGGGAGACCCAGCTGAAATCGGAGACCGTGGACGGGTACAGAGTGGAGCTTGCCGCCAACGTGGAGAATGCGGAAAATCTGGAGGACATCATCAAGTTCGGCGCCGCCGGGATCGGGCTTTTCCGCACGGAATATCTGTACATGAACCGGACAAGCTGTCCCACCGAGGAGGAGCAGTTTCAGGTTTATAAGAAAGTGGCGAAAAATCTGGAGGGACGTCCCGCCATCATCCGCACGCTGGACCTTGGCGGAGATAAACTCTCCTCCCTCATCCATACCCAGCACGAACAGAACCCGTTTCTGGGGCAGAGGGCCATCCGGCTCTGTCTGGCCCACCCGGATCTGCTCAAGACCCAGATGCGGGCCATCCTGCGGGCGGGGGTGTTCGGAAAACTGCGCATGATGTTCCCTATGGTCAGCGGGGTGAGGGAACTGGACGAGCTCCTGCGGATTCTGGGCGAAGTGAAAGCGGATCTGCAGAATTCCAACCAGAGATTCGACGGCTCCATGGAGATCGGGATCATGATCGAGATCCCCTCCGCGGCGCTGGCGGCGGAACACCTTGCGGAAAAGGTGGACTTTTTCAGCATCGGGACCAACGATCTTGTGCAGTACACTCTGGCGGTGGACCGGAACAACGAGCAGGTGGCGACCTTGTACGAGCCCACGCATCCCGCGGTCCTTTCGCTCATTGCCATGACCGTGCATGCGGCGAACCGGCACGGGATATGGGTAGGGGTCTGCGGAGAGTCCGGAGGGGATCCTTTGTGCATTCCCCTTCTGGTGGGGCTGGGGGTTAAGGAGTTGAGCATGTCGCCCATGTCCATAGGGCAGAGTAGGCGTCTGATCCGGAAGATCTCCATGCGGGAGGCGGAACACCTTGCGGCTTCCGCGCTTGCCGCGGGAGACGGGGGAGAAGCTCTGGCCATGTCCCGGAAGTATATCGAGGAGAAATTCCCGGTGATCCTGCGGGAAAGGTGAGGCTGTGTGCTGTTTGTATTCCCTTTTCGAAAAAAAGCGGATAAAAAACGGGATTCTTGTTTGACAACGGGCAAAATCGGCGTATATTAAGGAATGCCGATTTTCTGCGGAGAGGTGGCTGAGTGGCCGAAAGCAACGGTTTGCTAAACCGTCATACGGGTAACACTGTATCAGGGGTTCGAATCCCCTCCTCTCCGCCATTTTTTAACTCAAAATGGGATAGAATCCCTCGTTTTTCCCCCATCTTCAGTTGCAGAGGCGTGCCCTGAGTGTTATATTGAGCTATACCGAGCAATGCAGAATGGCACATCATGCAAACAGACTGTATTCGGAAAGGCAGGAAGTTGTTACGTGTTCTGCATTCGTCGACTATCTAAATTTGGATCTTGAATATTATCAGGCGCGTTGTATTGAACCACATATGGAGCCGAAATGAACAAGCACAGCGAATTTGACGAGTATTTGAGCCAAGGTGAGCCGCAGAGGAAAGAGCGCGCGGAAGCATGGGGGATTGCCATCGGACTCCAGGCTGTTGACGGACTGACACCATCCAAGTACCTTGTCGAAACGGCCAAGCGCCATATCGAAGGCGACATCTCCATCGATGAGGTCAAAGGTCTGATCGATTCCTATTACCGAACCAGAACCGGTCACAATATCCCGGATGAAAACACGGAAGAGGCTGACAGGGTTTCCGCCAATATCACAAAACTCTTGAACGAAAGAACGTTTTCCTTTTCGCCCAGCGGCTATGCAGCCATTCACGGCCGCATTTTTGATGGTGTATTCAAGTTTGCCGGAAAGTTCCGGGACTGCAATATCACCAAAAAGGAATGGGTACTTCGCGGCGACACGGTCCTGTATGTCGGGTTCGATGAGATCCCCAAGGCGCTTACTCATGATTTTGATCGGGAAAAGGAATTCAGTTATCGCGGATTGGCCATCCCGGAGATCATTTTCCACATCTCCCGGTTCATTTCCGATCTCTGGCAAATCCACGCTTTCCGTGAAGGCAACACACGCACCACCGCGGTGTTCGCTATCAAATATCTCCGTTCCATGGGATTTCAGGTCGGCAACGAGCTTTTTCGCGAGCATTCCTGGTACTTCCGCAATGCTCTGGTCCGTGCAAATTACCGCAATGTGAGAAAAGGGATCGAACCCGATCCCGTTTTTCTGGAACGTTTCTTCCGCAATCTGCTCGCTGGTGAACAAAACGAACTGAAAAACCGATTCATGCTGGTCAATCCGCCTGACAAATGGGCGGAGGAACCCCACAAGCACCCCACAAGCACCCCACAAGTACCCCGCAAGTTAGACTGTGATAGCCCTGCGATACGGGATTTGCTTCGGATCGTCGGAGAAAAGCAGTGTTCCGTCAAGGAGATGATGGCCGCCTTGAATTTGCGTGACCGTAAAAACTTCCTTGACAACTACCTGAACCCGGCAATCGCGG
>JAGAEF010000224.1 GCA_017613255.1 Lentisphaeria bacterium | reverse complement strand
GGAAAAATGACTGACTTCGAAAAATTGGTCCTTGAATTGCGGACCGCACAGAAAAAGTTTTTCAAGACGCACGACAACGGCGTGCTGAACAGGGCAAGAGAGCTGGAAAAACAGGTGGACAAGTGCCTGGATGAGCTTTTGAACGGGCCCGATCTTTTCAAGGAGAGCGATCTGAAATGACGGAATACGCAAATCGCGGGAAAGGGCTTGAACGCGCGATCAGGAAGCTCTTCGAAAGCTACCGCAGCCGCGGGATCCACTGTCAGCAGAACCATCCGGAACAGCTTTTCGACGGAACCATCACGCACCGTCATGGATTCGACTTCCAGAT
The DNA here is from genome assembly GCA_017613255.1 of Lentisphaeria bacterium. Lineage (GTDB taxonomy): Bacteria > Verrucomicrobiota > Lentisphaeria > Victivallales > UBA1829 > RGIG5327. The sequence continues at coordinate 17,570 of JAGAEF010000224.1, read as the reverse complement.
ATACTATAAGGGGCGTTTCCTCGCCTTCGACGCGAAGGAATGCGCGTCCCATTCCTGGCCGCTTGACAAAGCGAAAATGCACCAGCTGAAAGCCCTGCTGGATGTGGAGAAAAACGGCGGGGAAGCCTTCTTCCTCGTCTACTTCACCAAAGACAAAAGGCTCGTCAAATTTGCGGCATCCCTGATACAGGAATCCATTACGAATGGGGAAAAATCCATTTCGCAGGAAAAAGGGACTTTTACCGCACTGAACATTTTGGAGATAGAATGAAAACAGGCTTAATCGAGCAAATCAAGGAACGGATCAGTTGTCCCGACTATATGCAGCGGGAGCATGGGAGCAAGATCCAGGGCGGCCGCTGCAAATCCTTCCGCCCGGACGCGCACAACAATTCCAGTTTGATGGTCAATGAACGGGACTGGTACGACTTCGGATCCGGGATCGGCGGGGACGTCATCGATCTTGCGGCACAGGACAAGTTTGCCGGGGACAAAGGGCAGGCGATCCATTACCTTGCCGAGACCTGGGGCCTGCGGGATATTGCCGATGTTCCGCATATCGATGTGGTGTTCCGGTCGTATCTAAAGATCCTGGATCTTGCCAGCGGATTTTATCACGCAAAACTGCGCCCGGAGCACGTCAATTATCTGCACGGGAGGGGATTGACCGACAAAACCATCGAAGAGCTTCGGATCGGCTGGAGCGAAAATCCCTGCGAATACCTGAAAGAGCAGGGCTTCGAACAGCAGCAGATTTCGGACAGCGGCATTCTCTCCTTCGTGAACCGACTGATGATCCCGTACCTTCGCAACGGGAAAGCGGTGTATTTCATCGGACGGGCCTCGGTGTGGCCGGATTCTCCAAGTTCGCATGAAGATGCCAAATACATGAAACTCTACCGGGCGGAACTTTCCGAACATCCCATTTGGGGGATTGAGACTTTGCGCCGGAAAGGAGCGGTCATCGTTGCCGAGGGAATCTTTGACGCGATTTCCTGCTGGCAGGAGGGTTATCCCGTCGTCACGGCCGTAACCGGCGCCTTTTCCGCAGAGCAGAAAAAAGATCTGTTTCCGGCGCTGAAAGGACGGGATGTCGTCGTCTGCATGGACTACGACCCGGAAACGCACGCAGGACAGAAATTCACGGAGAGCCTTGCCAATGAGTTGTTCGAGGCGGGAATCCATGTTTCCGCCTGCTTCCTGAAAGGGGATGCGAAAAAGGTCGACTTGTCAGAACTTTATGCTCTTGATCCCTCCCGGGCCACGCTGGAGAAAGCCTTTTCCGGCGCGAAGGAGTGGTCAAAAGTGAAATTGAGCCGGATTGCCGGGATTTCGAACGAGAATGAGAAGCGGTCGAGCCTGACTCAATTCCTGCGGCGCTGCGCAACGGTATTTGACTGGCCCACCGTGGCGCAGCTGATCGAGGATGCCGAAGAAACGGAGGCATTTGCCTCTACCTGGCTGAAGGAGCTGGCAAAGAGCCTGAACAAAGCGCCGAAAGAGCTTGTGATCGTAGAAGAGTTCAAGAAGAAATTCGACTGCGTGTACCATGAATCGCTGGGGTGGTATGAGTATGGCACGACACGCTGGGAGCAGAAAAGCGAGTACGAGATCCGGCAGAAGATCGCTGAACTTTACGGACAGTACCGGACGGCGAGAAATGTAGACAGCGTCTACCGGCTGCTGAAAGCCGAATTGATCCGCCGGGAACTTTTTGACATGAACAAAGAGCTGCTGAACTTTCCCAACGGGATGTTCAACGTGGAGACGGGGCAGATGCTGCCCCACAGCCGGGATTATTTTTCCAGCATCCAGATGGCATTTGCTTACGATGAGAAGGCGTGCTGTCCGGAATGGACAAAATTCATCGAGGACATTACCTCGGGGGACAGCGGAAGACACGACCTTCTTCAGGAGATGTTCGGGTATTGCCTGACCAAAGACGTGCGCTACCAGAAATGTTTCTGTTTGATCGGGAACGGGGCAAACGGCAAATCGGTGCTTCTGACGGTGCTTGAGGCGATGGTGGGCGAGGCGAACACGAGCCACATCGAGATAGCTTTTCTGAACAGCGATTTTCAGAGGATCAAGCTCTTCAACAGCTTGGTCAACATCTGCAACGACATGAAAACGGACGTGACCGGGACGGAGAGCTTTTTCAAGGCGATCGTAGCGGGGGATCCGATCAACGGATGCTATAAAGGGGAAAATTTCGTGGATTTCCGGCCGTTCTGCAAGATGGTTTTTTCGGCGAACCGGATGCTGACGGCGCGTGAGGTGGATTACAGTTATTTGAGGCGGTTTTGTTTTGTGGAGTTTCCGATCAAGTTTGTGGATACCCAGACCGGGGCGGATAACGAGAAGAAGAAGGATCCGACTATTGTTTCGAAGCTGTTGAAGGAGTTGCCTGGCATATTCAACTGGGCCTATCAGGGGCTGAAATGTTTGCGAGAGCAGGGGAAATTTACGGAAACGAGCGATCAAACGACCATGACGCGGGAGCTTGTCACCATGGCGAATCCGCTCATATCGTTTGTTGAGGATGTTGTTGGGAACGGTTCTCCTTACTGGCTGGGCAAATTGAACAAGAAGGAGATCTATCAGAAGTACAGTGATTGGTGCAGGGAAACGAATACGATGGTTATGTCGTCTCGGAGTTTCTGGCCGCGTCTCAATCATGTGTTCCCCTATCGAGAGACTCGCACGGCGGACGGACGCTTCATTGAGTTCAAGCAGCCCCGCAAATATTGTGGGGAAAAGTGTGTGGACACCGGAAGTGATTCTTATTGATGTGGGGAAAAAGTGGGGACTTTCAAAAACGGTCATCCGGGTATAAAATTGGACATTTAAGCACAAAAATTTCGGTTTTTCTTCCTCTGCGATGACCCGCACAAACGGATCAAATTCGAGCAATATTCAACGCTTCTGTACTCCGGGCCCTCCCCAGCCAACCCGGACCTTCTGCATGAAAAAACGAGGGGGTCCAGGGGGAGAGAAAAAAGCGCGAGCGCGTTTGTCTCTCCCCCCTCGAAAACGTCTCGGCAGGAAACGTGAGAAGTGTTTTTTCCCATTCCCGAAAACGTCTCGGCAGGAAACGTGAGAAGTGTTTTTTCCCATTCCCGAAAACGTCTCGGCAGGAAACGAGAGAAGTGTTTTTTTCCATTCCCGAAAACGTCTCGGCAGGAAACGTGAGAAGTGTTTTTTCCCATTCCCGAAAACGCACGGACTTGTCCCCGTCCGCCATGCTTTTTCTGCCCCGGCCCATCAGTCGAGAGGAAGTCTTTCCACACAAAAGCGGTCTTTTTCCCCGTCATAGTCGATCCGTGTGAGGGCGCGGCATCCGGTGAGGCTTCCCGCAACGACCTCTCCTCTTCCCCGTTCATCGAGACGGGCGCGGGGTTTGTGGACGTGTCCGCAGAGAAGAAGATCGATCTTGCCTTCCTCCAGAAGGGTCTGCGCCTCTTTTCCGCCGTGAAGCGTGTGCAGAAGATGGAGAAGGGGATGGGGATCGGAAAAGGGAAAATGGCTGGCGCAAAGGACTTTTTTCCCATCCTTTTTTCCGCATTGCGTCCGGAGGAATTCCCGCGTTTTTTCGTCCATAAAGCCATTGGAAAGAAGCGGCGGCATGGGGCGGCAGGTATTGACGGCAAGAAGTCGGAACTTTTCGTTCTCCCACACGAAAGGAAAATCTGTCAGCGCATATTTTCCCCGGTTCATCTTCAGGCAGAACCCTTCTGCGGCCCGCTGACAATCCCGATCCTTCACATAGAGGTCGTGATTGCCGGGTATGTAGAGAAAAGGAAGTGTGCTTTCCACAAGAGGACGGAAGTGTTCGTAGGCCGTTTCGAACTCGGTTTTCTGCCCGCAGCTCACCGCGTCCCCGGTGAAAAGGACAAGATCGGCCTTTTCGCGGAAGATTCTTTCTATGGCTTTCCCGATGATCTCCTCATGTCCGCCGCGGCCCGTGCGGCGGAGGATGCGGTTGTTGAGAAAGCCGATGACGCGTTTGTCCAGAAGCATCCGGAAACTTTCGAACTTCGCGGGCTCGTGGGGGTCGGAAAAGTGAAGAACTCTGAAACTTTCTCCCATGAAGCCCCCTTCAGAAATCGAAGAAAAGCTGTTCCTGCCCCTTGTTTTCCTTCCGTTCTTCTTCCGGAAGAGGGGAGGAAGAGAAGAGATCGGGCGCGGAAGGCGTTACGGGGGCGGAGGAAAGTTTTTCCACATCCTTTGCAAGGCTTTTGAGCTCGAACTCCCGGACGATGCCGGAAACGGCTTCCTTGTCCGGGGCAGCCTTTTTCACGGAATCGTTCCCGATGGCCGCTTCCGGGGGAAGATCGGTGAAAAGGGTGACGAGACGCAGATTCTTTTCCAGCGTCTCCCTGTGGGCGAGGACTTTTTCCCGGAGAGAAAGTTTTCCGATCCTTTCCGGCTCCCGGAGCATTTCCATAATGCTTCCCGCCTCCTGAATGAGGGCGGCGGCGGTCTTGGGGCCCACCCCCGGCACGCCGGGGATGTTGTCGGAACTGTCTCCCACGAGAGAAAGGAAATCCACGATCCTTTCCGGCGTCACGCCGAATTTCTGAAAAGTCCCCTCCCAGGAGCGGATGCTGAACCCTTTGCCGTCGTGGGCGGGGACCAGCATGTTGATCCGGTCCTCCCGGTCGATGACCTGACTGATGTCCTTGTCCGAGGAAAGCAGCAGGACCTTCCGGTCCGTGAAAAGCTTCGCCATGCCGCCCATGAGATCGTCCGCCTCGTAGCCTTCCTGTTCGATGATGTTCCAGCCGAAGGCGCGGATCAGGTCCCGAATGAAGGGGACCTGCGTCTTGAGCTCCTCCGGCATGGGCGGACGGTTGGCTTTGTAGTCCGGCGCAAGGGCAAGGCGCTTTTCCATTTTCCCTTTGTCGAAGACGAAGGCGCCGTCCCAGAAAGAGTACTCCTCCTCCAGTTTCAACAGGAGCTTGGCCATGGCGAAGACGGCGTTGGATGGCATCCCCCTGGAGTTGGTCAAAGCGCGCACCGCATAAAACCCCCGGTAGATCTGGGAGTAGGCGTCCACAAGAAGAAGCGGCTTTTTTCCGCCCGGATTTTCGGAACCCATGGATTCTCCTTTGGGAAAAACGTTACTTTACGTTGATGACCGCCTTGTCGTAATCCTCCGGGGGCACCAGCCCCAGAAGGGCTATGACAGTAGCGGCAACGGAACTGATCCCCAGACCCGTATTGAGCTCTTTCGCGTAATCGTTCCCGTACTCCGGATCGATCAGAATGCAGGGGACGGGATTGAGGGAGTGGCTGGTCTTGCGCTTGGGGGCGCCGTCCTTGCCGTATTTGACGGAGCCGTCCTTGCCGTGTTCGAACATGTCGTCGGCGTTTCCGTGGTCGGCGGTGATGAGAAGCACGCCGCCGGAGGCAACGATGGAATCATAGACCCGTTTGATGCACAGATCCAGCGCCCCCATGGCCACCTGGACCGCCTGATAGTCCCCGGTATGTCCCACCATGTCCCCGTTGGGGTAGTTGAGGCGGATGAAATCGTACTTGCCTTCGGCGATCGTCCGGCAGACGATGTCGGTGATTTCGGCACACTTCATCCAGGGACGCTGTTCGAAGGGGACCACGTCGGACTTGACTTCCACGTACTCTTCGGACTTTTCGTCGAACTTGCCGGAACGGTTGCCGTTGAAGAAATAGGTGACGTGGCCGTATTTCTGCGTTTCGCTCACGGCGAACTGACGGACGGAGGAGGAGCAGAGATACTCGTCCAGCGTGCGGTCGATTTCCGGCGGATTCACGAGGAAGTTGTTGGGGATATGCAGGTCTCCGTCATACTCCATCATGCCCGCATACAATACGTCGGGCTTTGCTCCCCGGTCGAATTTGCCGAATTCGGGTCCCTGATCGAAGGCCTGACTGATCTCGATGGCCCGGTCGCCCCGGAAGTTGAAGTAGATGACCGCGTCTCCGTCCCGGACGGGGCCCAGCGGGGTCTTTCCGTCCCGGGAAATGACGAAGGCGGGAAGATCCTGATCGATGGCTTTCGTTTCGGCGCGCAGAGTCTCCACGGCCTCATGGGCGGAGGCGAAAAAGCGGCCTTCCCCCTTTACATGGGTATCCCAGCCCCGTTTGACCATATCCCAGTTGGCCCCGTAGCGGTCCATGGTGATGTTCATTCTTCCGCCGCCGGAGGCAATGGCGTAATCCTCTCCCAGACCTTTCAGGTAATCTTCGAAGGGATCGATATACTCCAGAGCGGAGGTTTCCGGCACGTCCCGCCCGTCCAGAAGCGTATGGATGCGGATACGGGAGACTCCCTCCTTCTTGGCCTGTTCGATCATGCCTTTGAGATGGGCGATATTGCTGTGCACGTTTCCGTCGGAAAAAAGACCGATGAAGTGCAGAGTGGAACCGTTTTTCTTCACCCGTTCCACCACCTTTTTCCAGGTAGCGCCTTCGAACATCTTTCCCGTCCGGATGGCCTGCGTCACCAGCTTGGCGCCCTGCGCGAACACTCTTCCGCAGCCCATGGCGTTGTGCCCCACTTCGCTGTTGCCCATATCGTCGTCCGTGGGCAGGCCCACTGCCGTGCCGTGAGCCTTGAGAAGGGTCATGGGCTGTTCCTTCATGAATTTGTGGAGGAAGGGGGTGGGGGAATCCAGCACGGCGTCGCCTTCGGCATATTTTCCGATGCCTACTCCGTCCAGGATCATGAGTACAACGGGTCCCCGTCTCTTCTTGAAAGCGGGATTTTTCTTCAGACTTTCCAGCATATTTTTTCCTTTCCTTGAATGGTATGCGATTTTCTATTCAGTTCTTCCGCGGAAAACGTTTTCGTTTCCCCCGCGGAAAGTGAGATTTTTCTATAGAAAGAGCGGGGGAAAAGACCCCAAAGCAGTTCGGGCTTCTCCTTTTCCTCCTCCAGGATCCTGCAGCTGACGGTGACCGGGTAGGAGAGAGGATTTTTCACCGTAAGAAGGTCCCCGTCGATTTCCGCTTCCACATGGTCCAGCACGAAGAGTTTTCCCCTTTTCCTGTCCCAGAAAATGCCCGGATCCTCCGTGATGGTGAGAAGAACGGAGCTCCCTGTCCAGCCGCCGTCCACGGCGGGATTGACCCCCTGAAGGTGTTTGAAATCCTGAAAGAAGACCTTTTCGCAGATGGCGCCTTCCTGCAGGGTCCTTCCGTTGTCCTTGCAGGAAATGGGGTGGTCTTTCGTGGAAATGTACTGGACGCAGTTGTGGGCGATCTCCTGCAGAAGCAGGAGGAAGCGCTCCTTGCCGGTATAGAGGTAAAGTCTCATGAGCGCGGAAGCGGAAAGGGTGCAGCAGCCGGGTGCGCCGTGCTGGTTCTGCAGATTGGCCTGCACCGCCCCCCGGCAGTCGATCTGCAAAAGATCCATCATGGAGTCTTTCGGGAATTTCCATGCGATCGCAGGGGTCCAGGAGGAGCAGTAGTCGGCGGAAAATTCCGCTTCTTTCAGCCACTTTTCCTCTCCCGTAGCCTCGTAGAGGAGCACGAAGGATTCCAGCACGGCAAAGGCCGATTCGCTGTCCGGCGCGAAAAGCGCGTCCCCGGGGCCTCCGCAGGTGAAGCCGTAACGGTTCAGCCGGGAAGCGTAATATTCTCCCAGCGCAAGCGCGGTCTTTGCCAGGTCTTCCCTTCCGAAATATTTCGAAGCCGTCATGAGGGCCCCGGGCGCGGAACAGCCGTTGTCGGATCCCCCGATGATGAGTTCTCCCTTCTCCAGATCCACCATGGCTCCCAGCTGACCGTATTTTTCCCAGAGGTTCTGAAGTTTTTCCGCAAGGGAAAGAAGCGCCTTTTTCCAGCTTTCCGGGATCGTTTCGCCCTTTGCCTCCATCAGGAGGAGACACTTGAGGGAAGTGAGGAGGATTTCGCACTGATGGCGGAGGAATCCCCAGGGGCGGTCATAAGGCAAACGGCGTTCCACGAAGGAGGCTTCGTAGGAGAGTTTCCCTTCCCGTTCCATGACGGCGGGATAAAAGAGCCCGTTGGGGAGCGGCGCATTTTGGAAGAATCCGGTGAGCTGCCGTTTGACCCGCGCAAGGGTTTTTTCTCCCCCCTGCGCAAGCAATGCGGGCAGTTCCACGAAGGAGACCCAGCCGAAATCCACTCTTTTATTGTTGTTGATGCTTTTGCCGTAAAAGCCCCATTTTTCGTTCCAGCGGCCCGTTTCGAAGTAGTTCATGAGGATCTCCGAAGCGTGGGAAAAGGAGCGGAAGTTCCTGTATTTTTCCTGCTTGGGGAAAAGATTGCGGAGGGCGGCAAAATGCCTGTAGAAGTCGGCGAAATTTTCCGCGGGGAACTTGCGGATCTGGAAACGGCACGCAAACGTCATTCCCGGGACAAGGTGGGCGGGCTTGTCCAGATTGTCGTACAGGGCAAAGGCCTTTCTTCTGCAGACGGGCAGGGAAAGACGCACCTTGAGGGAATCATTTTCCACACGCATTTCGATGCCGTTGTCCCCCAGAGAAGTTCCCTGTTCGAAGGAGAGGAAGAGAGCCTCTTTTTCATTTCTCTTCCAGATCCCCGCCACGGGAGCGGAAGAATCGGTGACGGCCCGGTTGAATCCATTGTCCAGAGAGGGGAGTTCCAGCATGACCACCCCCGGATCCAGCGGGTTTTCCGGTACATAGTCGGTCATGAACAGCTTCATGGGGGGCATGGGAAGAAGTGTGAAGCGGTTCCCGTCGTAACAGGCGGAGGGCATGAAGAGGAACCAGTCTTTTCTGTAGGAGGGGAGCAGGATATCCGCGAAGAACCGCCCCTCTCCCTCCTTTTCCGCCTGAAAGACGCAGCAAACGTTTTCCACGCCGTCGGGAGAAAGCTCCTGCGTCGTCTTTGCGGAAAACATTTTCTCTTCTCCGGGCGTATCCGGGAAGAAATCTTTTTCATCGGGCTGGAAAAGGGTCAGCCCCGGCCGGATCGTAAAGGCAGGCATATCTGGATCTCCTTCGTGCAAATCTGTTTTTCGTTCCGGAACATTAATATAGCACGAACCGGGCCCCTTTTAAACCCGGACAAAGACCTTTGCCGGGGAAAAACTCCTTTTTCTTCGGGAAAGAAGGAACGCCGGCCCTCTCTTACTTTTTCCCCGTGCTGCGCACTTCCCGGATGACCTTGTCCAGTTCGGCGACGGCGGCAAGATCGGTCTTTTTCATGAATTCGGCGGAGAGGCGTTTGCGTTCCTTGTCCAGCGCGGCAAATTTTTCGGTGAGGGCTTTATGGGCGGGATCTTCCAGAATGATCTCCCGCATGGTCTTGCCCTTCACGGGGATCTGCTGACCGAAGGATCCCGCGTACCGGGCGTAGGCGGCATCCGGATTGGACAGTTCCAGCTCCAGTTCCCGTTTGACCCGTTCCCGACTGATCCTTTCCGCCTCCTTCATGGTCTTTTCCAGCGCCGGAGAGTGCTTGAGGGCCTTCCGGAAGAGATACTTGCACAAGACCGTGATGTTCCGTTTCGACAGGGCCATCGCCTTGGGATCGGCGGCCTTCTTGTAGTTGGCCACTTCCGCAAGGGCGGCCTGAAAGAGGGGAGAACCCTTTTCCGGGGAGGAAAGGTATTTCCCGGTCATTTCCTTTACGGCGTTTTTCTCCAGCGCTTCGGAAAAAGCCTGCATGATGTCGTGATAGGCCTTTTCCGTGTCTTTCCCGTCCTCGGAAAGAAGCTGGGAATTCATGGAGGAAAGGAAGGCCTTCGTCTTTTCCTCCCAGAGACTTTTGTCCAGACGGAGGAATTCGGCATCGGCGGAAAATTTTTTGTACACATCCGCAAAAATCTTCCGGTCCAGCGCATTGCGCACAAGTCCGGCGTTGAACTTGGCGACGGTGGGGGCAAGAGCCTTGTCCTTTTTGGCGAAGGCGTTGAGGTAATCGTCCCGCCGCTTCTGGGCCTGGGAACACGCCTTGTACTTTTCCCGGAAGAAGAGGATGTACTCCCTGTAGCACTTTTTCTGCGCCTCCAGAAGTTCGGAGCTTGCCGCCTCTCCCTTTTTCGCCTTCGCGGCAAGTTTTTCATAGTCGGAGGGCGCTCCATAAAGAAGCGCGGCGGAAAAAAGAAGGAAGAAGGAAAGGGCACGGGCTTTGCTGTTCATGGGGATATCTCCTTGTCGTCTCAAGATACTCTAAATATAGCGCACATGGGAGGAAAAATCAAATCATGCCGTGCCGGAAGAAGCGTTTTCCATTTGCTTTACGGGGAATTTGTGCTATCTTATGGGGAGGAAATGTCAGGAGAGGAGACCATGGAAAAAGGAACATTCACGCGGGAAAAGTTTTTCTTGCTTCTTCTGCAGCTTTTCACCGCCTGTCTGCTGGTTCCTTCCCTTCTCCTCCTCTGGACGGTTCTGGCAAGCGGAGATCCTCTGGAACTCTCCTATTTTTCCAGAAGGATCCTTTCCAGCAGACTTTTTCTTCTCCCCGAAACGCTGTTTCGCGCAGGCGTCTTCTGCGCCGTCTTCTGCACGGTCTATTCCATCGTTGCAGGCGCATTGGCAAAGGAGCGTTCCGAAAAGATGCGGTTTGCCGCGTATGCGGGGACCGTGCTCCTCATGATCCTGATTTTCCTGCGTCTCAAGATCCCCTTCGGCATAGGAGTGACCGTGCCGCTGCTGCTTCTGGGGAGTGTCTCCCTGTACACCTCCGGCAGGAAGGATCCCCGGAAAAAACTTTTTCCCGGGAAAAGAGCCCTTGCCGGGCTTTCCCAGCGTTTCGCCGCGGGGATCTTTCTGGGGTTGATCGTTTTCATCTCCCTCTTCCTCTTTCAGGAGGGGACGGACTATGTGCTTCTGCGGAAGGGGGGAGTCTGTCTGCTGCTTCTCCCCATGGCGGGCTGTCTTCTTCCTTCGGGGAAGAGCCTGCGGGACTATCTGGTTTCCACGGGGACGGGCTTTGTCTTTCTGGGGGCCGTTTTCGCCTTCATTGCGGCATTCGCGGATACGCTCTGGATCATGGATATCGCCATCGTCTTCACGTTCCTTTTTCTGGAATATCAGGCGCTTCTGCTCCTGCGGGGGATCCTTCCCGAACTCAGGAATCTTTCCCTGATCTTCCTTGTTCTGCTGCTTTTCGTCAACGGGAAGATCCTTCCGGGGGTGTGCGACACAAACATCGTGACGCTTTCCGTGTTCGTTCTCTACATTCTGGGGGATAACGCCGAAAGAATGCTGAAAATCCTCCGGAGGAGACTGGATCCGGAACGGGACAAACTGTTCAAGCCTCTCCGGAAGGATCTGGCCTTGCAGGGCTGGTGTCTCTCTTCTTTCGTGCTGGTGTGTCTGGGCGGCGCCGGAAGCGTGCTTCCTCTTCTCTTTTTGATGACGCTTCTTTTCTGCACGGGGATCCTGAAACTGCTCCTGAAAAAGGAGTCCGGGTTCGGGAGGGCTCTCGCCTCTCTGGAGGAGGATCTCCCGCTCCTGCCGGAAAAATGTCTGATCGTGCTGTTCGCCGTCCTTCAGGTGCTGCTGGGCGAAAAGAATTTTCTCGCCTCCGTCATTGCCGCGGGGTGCTGTTTTTCCTGCATCCGGAATCTGGGATTCGTCATCACGGGGAGCGGCACGGGCAAACGGTCCGTCCACGCCTCCTTGTATCATGCCGCCGCATCCGGCGGGATCTTTCTTTTCATGCTTCTTTTGTTCTTCTACGGCGTCTCCTCTTCCGTGGCGGCAAGCATGGGGCTTCTTCTGGAGTCCTGCGCCCTTCTGGGAGAGGGCGCGTATCTGCGGTCCGCCTGCGGCGGGAATCAGGGGCGCCTTCTGCGCATCTGGGTTTCCGGCGTGATCGCTTCTCTGGGGTTCGCCGTTGCGGCCCTGCCGAGCGTGCCGCTTCCGATGCCCTCCTGGGAGTTGTCGGCAGTGGCCTGCGGGGCGCTGGCGTTTTTCGCACTGAACGTGTATGCCATACTGGAAGACAAACTGAAAAAAAAGGAAGCGCAATATGGCGAAAGCTGAATCGGAAAAAGCCAAACTCTTCATTGCTCTGGATGTGCCCGAGGCAATGAAAAAGGAGATCGTTGCCCGGGAAAAGGAACTGCCCTTCTGGAGATGGATCCCCGGAAAACTCATGCACGTTCCGGTGCGTTTCCTGGGGGAAGGGGATTCTTCCATGCAGGAGGCGCTTGCTTCGGATTTTGCCGATACCTTCACCGGGTTCCGCATGATCCGGCTCATTCCCACAGGCTACGGGTTCGGCCCCACGCTGAAAAGGGCCAACGAATTTCACATCACCTTGCAGAAGACCCACGCCTTCGAAGAACTCAAGGAGGCGGTGGACAGCTATGTTCTGGAAAAGGTTTCCCTGCGGAAGGAGAATCACTTTCAGCCCGTCATCCCGCTGATGGATCTCCTCAAGCCCCCGGTGATCCTGGATCAGGAACGCATCGGCAAGTGGGCGGGGAAACTGGTCCTTTCCGAACCCTACAGTTTCGAGCTGGGACTTTTCCGCATCGACTTCAACAAGCGGGGGATCCTTCAGCACACCCTTCTGGCCTCCGCCGAGATCTGCCGCCCGTAGGGAGCGTTGCCATGCAGGAAGAGGACCGTTTCATTCCCAACGCCTTCAAGGAGCCACCCCACCCCCACAGCGTCCCCCTTTCGGAGCGGACGGAGCGCACCTTCAAACTCGTGATCGCTTTCGACGGGACGGATTTCAACGGCTGGCAGAGACAGGGAAACGGTCTGGGGGTCCAGCAGGTTCTGGAGGAGCGTCTTGCCACGCTTTTCGACGTTCCCGCGCTGCGGGTGCAGGGGAGCAGCCGGACGGATTCCGGCGTGCACGCTCTGGGCATGGTCGCCAGTTTCCGGGCGCCTGCATCCCCCTATATTCCCGACTGGAAGCTCATGAAGGCGCTGAACCGGCTTCTCCCGCCCAGCATCAAGATCCGGTCCGCACAGATCGTGCCGGACACCTTCAATGCCCGGTTTTCCGCCTGCGGGAAGGCCTATGCGTATGTGGTCAATACGGGTTACATCAGTCCCTTTTCCGACCGCTGGAGCTGTGACGTGGCGGATATCGTGGATCTGGAGGCGATCCGGGAAGGTCTCGAATACGTGGAAGGGACCCACGACTTTTCCCCCTTCACCATCCAGCTGCAGGAGGAAAAGGACCACGTGCGCACCATTTACAGGGCGGAGCTCAAGGTTTTCGGGAGATTCCTCTGTTTCCACATCGTGGGAAGCGGGTTCCTCTACAAGATGGTGCGGGCCGTTTCCGGAACGCTCATCGAGGCGGGGCGGGGGAAGATCCCCGCGGAAAACATCCGTCTTGCCCTGGAGACGGGGGACAAGAAGTATATCCGGGACGTGGCGCCGGGGAAGGGGCTTTTCCTCCTGAAGGTCTTTTACGAGCCGGAGGAGTGGAAAAGTCATACGCTGGAGCTTCTCCCCTTCCACATGTTCTGAAAACGCTTTTCTGATCCGAAAAAACGTTTTTTTCTTCTTTGCTTTCCGTTTCGGCGCTTGAAAAACTTTTTCCGGCAGTTTAAGTTACTTTCGGTTTTTCGCTGTTCGAATACCTAAAAAGGAGAGAAAAACATGCTTCTTGATGTTCAATGGTTCGTTTCCGCGCTTGTGGAAAATGAACTTCTGGATCTGGAAGACGCCGTGGCGCTCAACGACGAGCTGGGCGGCGAACCGGATCTTGCCGCATTTTCCAACGCGATTCTGGAGTCGGTAAACGCCCAGTACGAAGGGGAGGATGCCGCGGCCGCCACGGAACAGATCAACGAGTGTCTCCGCTTTGCTCAGGAGCAGGCGGCAACGGGAATGATCCCCGCCCTTTTCGCTCAGCAGGAAGAGGAGCAGGAGGAGATTCCGCCTCTGCCGGAGGACCGGGAGGACGCCTTCACCGTTCCCCTCGCCCCGGGAGAAAAGCGCACGGTCCTGCCCAAGGCCACCCCCGCCAAAAAGCTTGCCGGTCCTCCCGGCGGATTCGGCGCACCGCTTCCCAAGGTCGTTCCCGGCGTCAATATCCCTTCCCCCGACGGGGAAGCGGAAAAAGGGGAGGACAGCGAGGATGACGGCAGTTTCGTGACCGCCCTTCAGGAAGAGGGCATGGCCTACGGAGATCTGGATATATCTCCCTACATCGACGAAAACGGCGTCTATGCGGGCCCCCGTACCGCATTGGGGCTTCCCAGCCTTGCCGGGGCCGAGGAGATGCCTCTGGATCAGATCTCCGCCATCATGCAGTGCCTCCTCATGGAACTGCGGGTCTACGGGGCAAGCGACCTGCATATTTCCGCCATGTCCGCCCCCTTCATCCGGCGGAATCTGGAGCTGGAACGGCTGGAGGAGATCGTGCTCAGCCGGGAGGTGGCGGAAAAGTGCAATTTCTGCCTTCTCACCGTGGAACAGGCCAAGCAGTTCCGCAAGGAACAGGATATGACTTTCGCTCTGGAGATCGGTTCCGACCGTTTCCGCACGGCTCTCATTCTTCACAAGGACGGGATCGCCGGAAGCTATCGGCTGGTCCCCGACCAGATCCCCTCCCTTGCCGATCTGGGCTTCCTCCCCAAGGACGTGGAAACTCTGGAACGGCTTATGGACTATCCCAACGGCCTCGTGCTGGTCACCGGACCCATCGGGAGCGGAAAAACCACCACCTTGGCCTCCCTTGTGGATATCGCCAACTCCCGCAGGCAGGACCACATCATCACCGTGGAGGACCCCATCGAGATCCTTCAGAAATCCAAAAGCTGTCAGGTCACCCAGCGTCAGGTGGGCAAGCACACGAAAAGCTACAGCACGGCCCTCAAGGGTGCACTGCGGGAAGACCCGGACATCATCGTCATCGGGGAAATGCACGACTTGGAGACCATCGAAAACGCCATCACCGCCGCGGAAACGGGACATTTGGTCATCGGGACCTTGCATACCCGTGACGCCGCCAACACCATGAACCGCATTCTGGACGTATTCCCGCCCAACCAGCAGCCCCAGATCCGCTCCATGACCGCGGGCAGTCTCCGGGGGGTGCTGTGCCAGAACCTCGTGAAAGGTGTGGACGGCAGACTCACCGTGGTGTACGAAATCCTCATCAACACGCTGGCCATTGCCAACGTCATCAACGAAGGCAAGATCTTCCAGCTGAAAGGCAACATGCAGATCGGCGCCAAGGTGGGAATGTGCACCATCGACCAGAACCTGCTGGAAAAATGGAAGGTGGGCGCCATAAGCTACGAGACCGCCAGAGAGGGAATGACGGATAAATCGGTCATTGCCCTTCTGGAAAAGGAGAACGCAGTCCTGCAGGCGCAGAGATTCGCGCAGGAGGCCGCGGCCAAAGCGGCGGCAGAGGAAGCGGCAAAGGCAGCGGCAAAGAAGTAAAAGGAGAACATCATGCCAGTCATCGACGAATTTTTGAGAGCCATGCTGGACAAGGGCGGGTCCGACCTGCATCTTTCCATCAACCAGCCGGTGAAATACCGTGTCCACGGCTCCATCGTGAAGCACGACGAAAACATCATCACGCCCGAGTTCATGCGGGAGATGCTCGAGGAGATCTGCTTCCCCAAGTACCGCTGGAAGAACTTTCTGGAAAACCACGACCTGGACTTCGCCTACGAGATCCCGGGATTGGCCCGTTTCCGCTGCAACTACCTCTACAATCAGGAGGGGATGGCGGCGGTCATGCGGCAGATCCCCAGCAAGATCCTTACCGTGAAAGACCTTGCATTGCCGGAAGTCCTTCTGAAGATCTGCCAGCTGAAAAGCGGGCTCGTGCTGGTCACGGGGCCCACGGGAAGCGGCAAATCCACCACGCTTGCCGCCATGATCGACTACATCAACGATACCCAGAGCAAGCACATCATCACCATCGAGGACCCTGTGGAATTCGTGCACAAGAACAAGAACTGCACCATCGTCCACCGGGAAGTGGGCCTGCACGCCCACTCCTTCCCCAAGGCGCTGCGGGGCGCCATGCGTTCCGACCCGGATATCGTGCTCATCGGGGAAATGCGGGAACTGGACACCATCCGGCTGGGCCTCACCTGCGCCTCCATGGGGATGCTGGTCTTCGGCACACTGCACACCAACAGCGCCCCCAAGACCGTGGACCGCATCATCGACGCCTTCCCCGCCGACGAACAGACCCAGATCCGCACCATGCTGGCGGAGTGTCTTCAGGCGGTGGTTTCCCAGCAGCTGTGCAAACGCAAGGAAAAAGGCCGTATCGCCGCCCATGAAGTGCTTCTGTGGACCGACGGACTCCCCGGAACCATCCGGGAAGGCGCCATTTCCAACATCCGCACCATCATCGAAGCCAACAAGGGCATGGGCATGTGCAGCATGGACGGCACGCTGCGCAGTCATTACGACAACGGGTTCATCACCGCCAAGGAGGCCTATATGAAGGCCGCGGACAAGAAACTCTTCATGGACCTCATGAAGGCGGAGACCGGCCAGGAGGTGTGAGAATGAGTATGTCGCTGACGGAAAAAATGCAATACTGGCGGCGCCTTGCGCTGGAACGGCTCAAACCCTCCGAAAAGGAGCTGGAACACGGCTTGGAACTGCACCGGGAATCCTTCGTTTTCGATGCCTACGGATTCATGCCCTCCGGGGGAGGAAAATGCCCCCGTCTGGAACAGCTCATCAAGGAACACGCGGGCAGGGACGAGATCATTCTCGCCTACGAAGAGTTCGTCAAGAACAGCTGCTTCGACAACGATCCCGCCATGCGCCGTCTTCTGGCCCAGGCCTGGGAGTTTTCCGGAGTGGACTGCAACTTCCAGAACAGCGGACAGGAGGGCAACAGCATTGCCGGGCTTCTGGCGCGGCTGAGTTTCCATACCTATCTCTCCGACTCCATGCCGGAACTCTACGAGCGCGCCGTCTATCCTTCTCAGCTGGAAGGGATCCGGAAGCGGGGGCACAGAGCCCTGTACATGACCACCAACGGAGTTCCCCTTCCGGAACACCTTGTTTCCCCTCACGAGGCGCTTTCCCATATCGGCATTTTCGCCAAACTGGGCGTCCGCATGATGCACCTCACCTACAACCGCCGCAATCTCATCGGAGACGGCTGTGCGGAAAAAAGCGATGCGGGCTTGAGCGACTTCGGGCGGATGGTCATTGCGGAAATGAACCGCACGGGAGTCATCCCGGATGTGGCCCACAGCGGGCTCAAGACAAGCTACGATGCCGCCGTGTGCTCCCGCAGACCCGTGGTGGCCAGTCACACCGTGGCGGGGGCCTTGTCCACCCATTACCGGGGGAAAAGCGACGAGGTGATCGAAGCCATCAAAAAGAGCGGCGGCTACGTGGGGATCTGCGCTTTCTCCGCCTTTCTGCAGAGAAGCAGGGACATCAATGCCTTTCTGGATCATATCGACTACGTCGCCAGAAAGTTCGGCGCGGATCATGTGGCCATCGGCACGGACAACGGAATTAGTCTTGCTCCCGTGGATCTTTCCGGGCTTTCCCTTCCTCCGGGCCGTCCCATCTGGGAACAGTACTGGCGGGACCGGGAAAAGGATCTTTCCTGCGAAGGATTGACGGAAGAGGATTCCCTTACCCTTGCCTGGACCAACTGGCCCCTTTTCACCG
>JAGAEF010000223.1 GCA_017613255.1 Lentisphaeria bacterium | reverse complement strand
GGATCCCGACGACGGCAAGAGGATAGAAGTGCAGAAACATCCACGCCAGTGCGCAGGGGATCCCGAAGACGGCACACATGAAAAGGACCTGATTGTGAGGATGGGTCATGCGGGAAGCGACATGCAGTTTCAGAAAATACTCCAGAGGGCGGTATTTCACGAAGGCGTTCTCGAAGGACTGCCCGCCCACGCCGAAAACCGGATGGTGGACGATCATGTTCACCGCCCCCTCCCAGATCGTGGGTCTGGAGTCGTATGCCAGACGCCAGGCAAGGCGGTCCATCCCGAAACGGAGGTAAAGAAGCGTTCCCGCCGCGACGCAGATCACCGCCGCAAGGAAAAAGATCCGGCGCATCCTCACGGGAATAAGGCAGAAAAAGAGAAAGGGCGTTACGGCGCAGAGGGCAAGAAAACAGCCCAGGGACCGACAGAGGAGAAAACAGCCCAGCCCCGCGAACGCGGGCAGGGCACAGAGGATAAGGGCGGTGCGCTCAGGTGTCCCCCTTTTTCTGAGGAACTCATGAAGAGTCAGGACGACGAAAGGCGTTCCCACCGCGATGAGGGCCGCACTCCAGTTGGAATTGGCCGTGATCCCGCTCAGCCAGAATTCCTTGACCCGCACCATCCTTGCCAGTCCCATGAGGAAAAACCCCCATCCCCACAGAACAAAAAGGAAAAACAGGAAGGGCTTTTCCGCCTTCTTCCCCCAGACGCAGACGAAAAGCGGGACAAGCACGAAAATGAGATTGCTGCCCGCACATTCGAGAGAGTAGCCCGGCAGAACGAAACACTGGATCAGAGCCGTCAGGAAGAAGTACGCCATGGCGAAAAGGGCAAAAGGCTTCATCCTGCGGAAAAGTTCCGGCACTCTCCCGGGAGAGAGGAAGAGGAAAGCGCCTGCGGTCAGAGAAAGCGCGCCGCAGCTTACGGCAAGCAGGGGCCACGGGCGATGAGGAGCGAAATACAATGACGGATTGAAAAGGAGCGCAAGGAAAAAGAAGAGCCAGGGAAGAACATCCTCCCTGCAGGACGAAGCCGACTCCTTCCTGCAGGCCGGATCATTTCCCGGAACGGCGATCATCGCATCCAACTCCCTCTCCTCTGCGGAAGCTCAATAGTAGTATCGGATCACGGCTCCGGCTTTGAGCTGCTCCGCATATTTTTGCTGAGCCTTTTCCCGCCGTTGAGCTTCCAGAAGAAGACGGATCTTTTCGGAAGCCTGCTCGAAGGGGACCTTCTTTTCCGGAAGGATCTCCCCCACCCGGATGAAATAGTACCCTTCCAGCGTCTCCACGGGGCCTTTGATCTCCCCGGTCTTGGCGTCCTTCAGCACGGGGGCGAATTCGGGCCGCAGCTTATCCTTCTCCACGAATCCCGTGTTTCCCCCCTGCTCCGCTCCGGGGGCATCGGAATAGGCCTGCACCAGATTGCGGAAATCGCTCTCGGTTTTTATGGCGGAGATCTCCTTGCGGATCCTGCCGCAGAGTTCTTCCGGCATGTCCTTGCTCCGTCCGCCTTTTTTGGCGATGAGGAGGAGATCCAGAGAAAGTTTTTCCGGCTCGGTCCAGTTTTTCGGATTGTTTCTGTAATACTCGTACACCTCTTTGGGCGTAACGAAGGCGGGACGGAAACAGAACTCGCTCATCAGGACATCCACGGCGATCTTCTCCCGGATCTTGTCCCGCAGTTCGTCCAGATTCGTTCCCAGACTTCTCGCCTTCTTTTCCAGCCCCAGCCGCGAACCGTTGCCCATGGAGGAGGCAAGCACATCCATATAGCGGTCCACGTGCTGGCGCTCGATGGGGAAGGGATGGCGCTTGTACTCCTCGTAAACGAGCTTGCGCACGATGATCTCTTCGATGACCTTCCTGCGCAGTTTTTCGGTTTCGGAGTAGAGACGCTCCCCGGAATACATGTTGGCAAGGCGGATCTCCTCTCCGCTGGTCTCCAGAAGCACGTCCAGAAGCGTGATCCCCTGCCCGTTCACGGAAACCAGCACGGAATCCACCCGCAGATCCCGCACCTCGGATTTCTTCTTCTCCTTGTCGTCTGGCTCTTTCTGCGCGTCTCCGGCCTCCCCGTCCTTCTTCTCCTTGTCGGCGGAATCCTTCTGCCGAGACTTTTCTTCCGCTTCCCTTTTCTCCTTGTCGGCGGGCTCTTTCTGCGCATCCCCGACTTCCCCGTCCTTCTTCCCGGTCTCCTCCGCCGCGGCGGCAAAAGAGGGAACGGAAGCCCACGTCATGCAGAGAAGCGCGAAAAAGAGGAGCACTCCCCGGGAAGAGCGTGAAATCGTCTCTTTCAAGCGGAAAAGGAAGAACATCTTGTCTCCTGCGGCCGTTTTTGAATTGGCGGGAAAAAATCAGTCCTGCGTCAGGATGGAATAGATCTTTTCCTTGTCGTCTCCGGCGGCGAGAACGGAAGAGACCACCTCTTTGTTCTTCAGTCTGGCGGACATGCTGCCCAGAATCTTGAGGTAGGTATCCTGTTCCTTTTCGTCGGCGGCAAGGAAGACGATGAGCTGCACGGGCGCGCCGTCGAGGGTCTTGTAATCGGCAATGGGGGTGCCGCAGACGCCCACGATGACCAGGGGAGAGGGGAAGTTCACCACGCGCACATGGGGGAGAGCCAGCCCGCTGCCCACGCCGGTGGTCATCATCTTTTCCCGCTTCCAGATCAGTTCCCTCAGCTGGGACTCGCCGAGAGTACAGCGCGTGGTGGCGTAAGTGATGATCTCTTCGAGAACATCTTTCTTGGTCGTGCCTTTCAGCTGCAGAATGGCGTCCTGATGCAGATACTTCGTGTACTCCGGCTTCATGTGAGGAAATCCTTTCTTTTTCTTCCCTTGAAAATGATTGTACGCATAATCTATTCCATTTTCAGGATAATTCAAGCGAAAAATCTTCCGTACAGTCAAATTTTTCCCGTTTTTATCCTTTCCGCGCCCGTCCGCCGACAAAGAAGGCAAAAAACGTCAAAAAATTTTTTCCGCTCCTTGTTTTTCGCGGAAGGAAGGGTATATTATTAGAACACGCCAATGTAGCTCAGTCGGTAGAGCAGCTCACTCGTAATGAGCAGGTCATCGGTTCGAATCCGATCATTGGCTCCATTTTTTTCCGGCTTTTTTCCTACCAGGAACGTCTGTTCGTGCTTTTCTTTCCGGAACTCTTTTTCCTGTTGGAAGAAGAGTTGCTTTTCGCCGACGATTTTTTCCCGGCGGAAGAGCTTGCCGAAGTGGAAGAAGACTTCTTTGTCCCGGAAGAACTCGTGGAAGAAGAAGCACTTGAGGAAGAAGAGCTTCTTGCGGAGGGAATATTTTTCACGCTTCCGGGGGCAAGGCCCGCCTTCTGCAGTTTTTCCGCCTGATATTTCTTGAATTCGGCGGTCCGCCAGCGCATGTTCTGTTTCCTGAGTTCCCGCATTTCGTCGGGGGAAAGTTTGGGCTTTCTCGCCTCGGCAAAGTCTTTGAGCTCCTTCTGATATTTTTCGATGGTCTCCCGGAGCGCCGCATACTGTTCTCCGGTTCCGGAAACGGAGATCTGGTCCAGCTGTTTGGCCAGATCCTCCATTTTCTTGAGTTTTTCGCCGTAGGCCTGGAACCAGGCAAGTTTGATGCCTGTCACTTCAGGGAGTTCCGGATTTTTCAGCAGGATCCCGTATTTGAAAAGCGCCATGCGGACGGAAAGGAAGGTTATGGTCTCTGCGGCATTCTTGATCTTTTTGGGATCCTCGGGGATCTTTTTTTCGATGAGAAAATCGCTCACATCCTTTACGAGGACTTTCTGCACATGTTCGACGGTCAGGGCGGGCTGTTTGGGGTTGAAGCGGCCGGCTTCCGCGGAAAGTTCCCGCAGAAGCGCTTCCCGTTCCTTTTTGGTCAGGGGCTTGACGGGCTCTTTTGCCCCAGGCCCCGTACCGGAAGAAGCGGTTTTCTCCGGGCCATTTGCTCCGGAAGGAGTTTTCGCGGTCTTTTCGGGCTCCGCCGCATTCAGG
Organism: Lentisphaeria bacterium; assembly: GCA_017613255.1. Classification (GTDB taxonomy): domain Bacteria; phylum Verrucomicrobiota; class Lentisphaeria; order Victivallales; family UBA1829; genus RGIG5327. The sequence goes on along the minus strand of JAGAEF010000223.1, from coordinate 5,227 downwards.
AGGAGAAGGGGGGCAAGAAGCCCGGCAAGAAGAAAAACCTTAGTCCACATATTCATACCTCCGGATCTTCCATTTGCCGCTGGTATCCTTTTCCAGCAGGACGAGGAGTTTCACCGTGGCGGTGATCCTGTCCACGCCGTTGCAGTAGGTCCCGGCGATTTTCGTGACGGTTTCGTTCAACTCTTTTGGTGTTTTTCCGAAGCGCTTGCCGTAAAGTTTCGGGGTGACCGTGAGTTCGGACATCATAGGCGTGCGCAGATAACCGGCAGTCTTAACAGCCATGATGTTCGTGCCGTTGCCGCGATCTGTATCACGGTCGACACCTCTCAATGAATCGGGAATGGTGATGGTGCTGTACGATCCGTCCCGGTTCCAGTCCACGTACATAGTTTGATTGTGGGCTTTCCTCGCCTCCTTGATGGTCTGTGCCACCACGATAACATACGCCTGGTCCACTGTTTCCGCCTTTAAAAGATTCATGACTTTGCCCGCGATCTGTTCCTGCTGCGCATCGTTGGCGCCCTCCGCGGTGCCGGAGATCCGGAAACGGTCCATGACCGACGTATTGTCAGGGTCCGTACCCGGCATGGGCAAAAGCAGATCCGCCCTCGTCTTATACTGCCGCTTGGTTCCGGTGATATGTTCCTTTGCCTTTACGGCACAGGCAACACATGTCTCCGGACTCGGCGAGGCCCCGGTACAGGAAAGAGAGTAGAAAGCAGACCCGGAATCACTGTTTGCGCGGTCGTAACGGAAGTGTCTGGTGATGTCCGTATTGAACTTTACGTCCTGGAAAATGGCCCGCAGAACGTTGTGGACGGAACTGTTGATGTTCACCTTTCCGAAGGTCCCCGTGCGCTCGACCTTGGTTTTATCGGTATTGCTATTGCTGGGGGAAGAGGCGACCACCTCGTTGATCTTCACCTGATCCAAAATATTGCCGTCGCCGTCCCCATAGTGAGTTTTGTTTTCATCTTCGACATCTTCGGCTTTCTCTTTGTCGAACCCCATACGATTGTTTTTTCCGCCGCTCGTGTCCTTCTTTTCGGCATTTGGATTGGGAACGGTTCTTTTGAGATTGATGGTCCGCCACTTTTCCGCACGGGAGATTGCCCCCAGCTCCCACAAGGAAAGCATGGGTTTTTCCGCGATGAAGGCGGTGGAAAGCGTTCCCAGCGCGGGATCGGTGGCAGCTTCCTTGTCCCTAGTCCCCCCCGAGGAAAGGTCAAGTGTGAGATTGCGGCTCCCCGGGGTCGGCCGCGAAGGCGAGGACGATGGATCCGGATAAGCAAGCGTAACGAAGTTGGTGACCGCAGGAATGGCGTAATACTCTTCATTAGTCACGGGATCTTTTTCTAATACCCCCACGCCCCAATCGTCGACGGTAGGGTCGTCAGAAACCTTGCGGATGGGAATCCAGTCATCGGGATAGTGGTTGACCCTGGGGTCTTCCGTTGCCGCTGCCCCGTAGAAATATTTCTGCTCGGAAACCGCCACCTCTTCAGGGGTTACCACCTTGAAGGTCTTGCCGATCTTGGAAAAATCCCGGTCCCGCAGGGTCCCTTCGGAGTCTTGGTATTTGAGATAGACCTTTTCGATTTTAAGCGTCACCTTCTGCAGTTTTACATTCGCTTTGTGCTCGTTTTCCTTGCCGGCAGCTCCGCTGAAACTACCCTCAAGGGGAACGATGCCCGCAACTTGGTGCCAGAAGGATTCTTTCGTGGTATATCCGTTACTGCCCCAAGGAGAGGGAGAGGCGGCGGGATCAATGATGACCTTGCCGTTCGTTGCATTGATCGGCAGTGAACAGGACTTGTACGATCCTTCGCTCAAATCGTAATACCGACACTCAAAGCTCCCGAAAAAGTACACTTCCGCCTTCGGCCTGGGCCTGAAAAAAACAGAGGTGTATAAATCGGCAATATTGTAGATGTCGATGAGTTCCGTGCCGAAGGAGAGGGTGACCTCGTATTTCCAGTTGTAGGTGGAGTCAGCCCCCGGTGTGGCGCCGGGGGTTTCCACCACGGCCCCCACGACACTGGCCTTGATGGCCGCCTCGTTGATGAGGGGGTGTTTCCCCACGCCGGCATAAAGGGGCTCGGCACCCTCCGCGACCCAGTCGGCAACAGTGAGATTGGTCACCGTGGGGGAGGTATCTTTCCGGCAGTACTGGATGATGTTGGCGGCCACCTGCTTGCGTCTCAAGGAATAGTCTCTTTTCACGGCGGCGGCGTCATCTTCTTCCTCAAAATTGCCGTTGTCGTTCCCCCAACTGGTGGGCAGAGTAGCGGGATTGGGCCGCCACCTTCCCAGCCACTGGATCCCGCCGGTATCCAGGCACATGTTAGTATCGGAATCCTGCCCCTTGTACAAGTCCGGCTCTTCCCTGGAGGGGCGGGCATTGTAGAGGCCGTATTCCTCCTTTTTCTGTCCATCAGCAACTTCTTCTTTTTCCTCGGCAGCCTCGTCTTTGTTCAGCGGCTTGATTCTCTCGTATCCTCCCTCTCCGTTCTTTTCGAAGCCGAAAAGGAGATTCACATCATCGAAGTAGCTGTTGTCCCAGTCGATGCGGGCAAGATTGAATCGGTGGAAAAACTCCTCCGAACTTATTTCCGTGTCCTTGTTCTTGTCGATCCAAAACGCCTCCATGGCGGGCGCCTGGACGAACTCCAGATGCTTGCTCAGATCCGCCTCGCCGACAGATCCGCCTGCTTTTTTTGCTTCGGCGATCAGGGCGGCAAGGTCGTGAAATCTTGACGGATTATTAAAATGGGGAACGGCAGGGGAAGAAGAGGTATCCGCAGTTTCATTGTAAAGGTATCTGAGCAATCTCCTGAACTGCGAATTGGAGAGCGTTGAGGTGGAACCTTCAAGAGCGTTCCTGAAGTTCAGTTCCCATTCGCTGGTCCCGAAACGAGACAGGGCAGGAAGTGTCCCAAAATATCCATACGTAAGGAAAATGCCCACGTTATTGCCCAGATGGACGGAAGGATCCAGCCGCCCTTCATTGCTTTCCACCACATAGGCGATCCTTCCGATGATCTCCGGATTGTCGGGGGCCGGGTCGTCGGAGTTGGCTCTTACTCTTACATACTGCCAGACGGGAGAAGTTTCGGAAGTGTTGTCGTAACTGTCCCCGAGGGAGAAGATGTCAATGCCGTCCACCACGCTGTTGAGGCGCCAGAGAAAATCGAAATCCTTGCTTGATTTGTCTTTATCTTCTCCATCCTTCTCCTTGCCCCTGGCCACTCCATCTCCCACCCCGGCGGACGGGCGTTGGGCGTTATCCCAGGAAACGATGGTTTCCGGGGCGGCTCCCGCCCGCAGGAGGGCGAAGGCTCTTTCGAACCCGCTCCGGGCAAGGAGTTTGGCTCTTTCCGTATTGGCATTGGTGCCGGAAATCTGCTTATCCAGCAGGGCGCTGGCGGCAAACCCTAAACCGATGACGGTAAGAAGCCCCAGAATACCCAGAACGAAAACGACGGCGATCCCCTTCTGGGAACGGACTCTCTTTTTGGGTACGGAATATTTCATCTTCAGCTCCTTAGTTCTATCCCCGGTCCAGATTGACCGTTCTGGTGAAGATCTGCATCTTCTCCCTGAGTAAAATCCCCTCGGGAGTTTCTTTATACGTATCTTTGATCTCGTCATTGTCTGTGTTCAGGAAATTTTCGAAGATCGGACAACCTTCACTGTCCTTCGGGAAGCTGCTGTCGGCTTCCAGCATTGCCTTGAGCTTCCTTGCGGTCTCAGCATCCACGCTGATGAGGGTAATGGATACAAACCCGGGAAATTTCGTCAAATCGCCTTCATCGGAATCATCCGGAGAGGAAGGCGGATCCTGATAAATATTGCTGAAGGTCAGGGCAGAAGTCGAATTTCTGCGAAAGACCTTCACATAAAATCTCACCACATTGGAGGCTATGGGTGTCCAGGTGATCTCCTTGTCTTTTTCGGCGGCAGGCGGTTCACGAGGCTCGATACGCGCAAGATCCGCAAAAGGCATGGGATAATGCGGATGATCGGGGTCAATTGCCGACCCGTCATCATAGTACTTCATTCTGGTGGGTTGAGCAGTCCTCACCCAGGGAACCCTGCCGAAAACCTGATAGTCCGAAATGGCCATGGTCTCCAGAATGTTGCCGTTTTTCCGGTAGAAAACCTCGGTCAGCCGGAGGACTGCTCTGTGATGGGCTTTTACGGCACGCTCCGTGGCAAAGGCAAACCCCTTGAAACGGTTATCTGAAAGTCTCGGTCTGAAGGGCTTATAATCGTTCCCGGCGTTGTCGTTGAAGGCAGGATCCTGCACGATGAAAAAGTATCGGTGATCCTTTACGCCGGCGTTGGTATACCCCTCCTCGTAATAGGTACACATGAGATCCGTAGCCATAAGATTCATGGCGGTACGTGCATCCCCGAAGGTGGCCACCCGGTTGCCCGTGGAGGACCACAAATTCTGGGCGGAGGAGAAAAACTGCATCAGCCCCAGCATCAGAAGGGAAAACACCGCCATGGAGACGATGACTTCCACAAGAGTGAAGCAGTTCCGGAATATCCTTCTTTTTATCCTCATGACTTCTCCTTACTGCGGCTTGCCCAGATCAAGGACGTAATACCGTTTCTGACGCCTTTCGTACGGAACCGTGGCGGGCCATGCGATTTCCACTTTGATCCGGACAAACCTGCCGGAGGGACCTTTGGGAATGTCCGTATCCGCCTTGGAGTTCTGTACCGTCGTATTCTCCGTCCAAACCCTTGCATAGGCACAGAACTGGGAACCATCGCCAATCTTCAGTCCGTACACCGTGCCGTAAGAATTGGAAACAACGCTGCCGTTGGCCTCCACTTGGAACAAATTGGGCTGGGAGTCTATCGGGGTCCACTTGATTCCGTTCTTGTCATCGGCATCATCGAAATCCGGTACTCCCGCAGATGTGTAAGAAAGAGGTTCCTTCACTTTGTCTATCTGTTTTTTTTGAAGATCCGTAAGCGGAGGGCTGTCATCATAGGGTCCGTAAGGAAGAAAGTCCACCGATGAATCGGGGGGATCGGGGGGCGTAAACTGAGTCTCCCAATTTGCCTTCTTCTGCCGCTCGATGTAGGCAAGGAGCGTGGTGGCGACCTGAGAGGAATAATCCTCCGCGATGGACTCCTTGGAAGCCTCCAGCGCAGGCACGAAAAGCGCCATGATCCCGGCGATCCCGATCCCCACCACCGCCATGGCGAG
>JAGAEF010000222.1 GCA_017613255.1 Lentisphaeria bacterium | reverse complement strand
CTTGTGGCTTGTGACTTGTGACTTTCGCCTTCTCACACCTCCAGGAGGAGGGAAAGAAGCGCCAGTTCCTGACGGACAAGGGATTCTTCCTTGAGAGTGAGCCATTCCCCCAGCCAGCCCAGACGGGCGGCGGCCACCATTTGAGGAAGAAGATCCCAGGCATCCTCCGGAAGATACCCTTTTTCGAAAAGATGATCCCGGAGCGTCAGGACCGTGGGAGAAACAAGGTTTTCCGGGTCGTCCATGGCAAGACACCCCATGAGAAGCGCCATATCGTAACCGGGAAATTTCACCCCCGCGAACTCCCAGTCGATCACTCCGCGGATCCCGCCCTCCCCCATGAGGAGGTTTCCGGGATGGAAATCCCCGTGAGCGAACATGCCGTCCGCCTTTCTTTCCCACTTGAAGAAGGGGACAAGGAGCTCTTCGAACTTGTCCAGTTCTTCCATGATGGAGGGCATCTCGTTACGGACAAGATTCCGCAGTCTGGGGAGAAAATCCGCCATGAAGAAGGGGGGATTGGGCATGGGGGGCGGAGTAGAGGAGTGCTGGAGGATATCTTTCATCTGCAGAAGGAAATCGCCCCACAAGAGTGCGTATTCCGGACGGTTCCCCAGCGTTTCCCGAGGGACCGCTTCTGCAGGAATATAGGGCCGGATCTGCCAGAAAAGAGCGTCGGAAACTTCTCCGTGCTCCCCGGAAATCGTGCGGAGAAAGGGATGGATCCCGGGAAGGCCATGTTCCGCCAGAAATTCCAGAAGAAGGTTCTGCCGGATCTGACTGGATTGTTTCCGCAGGGCATACCCTTCGGCGATATGAAAAACGCCCTTCCCGTCCCGGAAAAGGAAACGGCGTTCCGTCCGGTTGGGGCTTCCGGTGATGAGGGTACGGTCTCCTTCCCCGGCAAAGGTCATTCCCCAGCGGGAAAGGAGCTCTTTTTCGTTCATGCGGTCAGCTTCCCGATCAGAAATCCACCGATTCCAGCATCTTCTTCCATGCGGATTCGGGCAGATCCCTGGCGAAATCGGCAGTTTTCGCCCGTGCCGCGATCACTTTTACCTTGGATTTGACCACCGCAACGGCGACGCGGTAAGTATAGGAGTCATCCCCGATCACCGGATTGACCGTATAGACCGCCGCCTCGTGGCCGTCGATGACGCCTCTGGTGACCTTTACGGGCACCTTGAACCGTTTGGAAAGCGCCTTTTCGATGATGGGACCGTAGAATTTGAGCTGGGCGTAATCGTTTCCGTACCAATGGGCGGCGGTGACGGCCCCTTCATGGCTGTAGAGTTCGATGACGCAGTTGCTTCCGGAAACCGCCGTGCTGGCGGAACATCTCACGAACCCTTCCGGAAAGACAAGATCGAAGATCAACGAAGAATCGTCTCCGGAAACACGCTGGTCGAAGGAGAGCAGATCTTCCCCAAGGCGGTTGACCCACCCCACGGGAGTCACGTTTCTGCTGGGCTGCGGGGAAACCACGGCGGAATAATGAACGTGGATGGTGACGAACTGGATCCGTCCCTGCAGATTCTTCTGCTGGGCCTGCAGTCTTTCCAGCTCGGTGGTGACCCGGGTGATGGCCGTTTCCACCTTGACCATCTCATCCACCTTAGCCGTCCTCTCCAGAAGAGCAAGCAGTCTCTGACGGGATTTTTCCAGATTGTCCAGCCGGACCTTGAGATTGATGGACTGTTCCGTAACATCCTCCCCTTCGATGCGAAGGGAACTCACTACGCCCCCTCTGGCCAGCGCGGCAAGGGCATCATCGGCCTTTTCCACGGGGATCGCCAGCACGGCGGAATAGTCGTCCATGCGTTTTACGTAGCCGCCGAACTTCAGCGCCAGTTCCCGGGCCTGCCGGACCGCGGCACGCACGTCCCGGACATTGAGCCTCAGATACGCGGTAAAGGCCATCTGATGCCCTGCGGGTGCCCGGAAATTACCCGTTCCGACTTCGGAGAGAGCTTCTCTGGCAACACCTTTCCGCCTCGGCGCGTAGGGGCGGGGCGCGCCGGGTTTGGATCTGTAACTTCTTGCCGCCGGGATCGCGCCGTCAGCTTCCGCCCTGCGCTCTGGCATGGTGTTTGCGGATTCCATGGCGCACCCGAAAGAAAGAGTCAGCGCAGCTGCCGCGAAAAGAGATAAACAGCGATTCATGATAAGGGTTCCTTTCCTGTTGTTATTATCGGGATTCAAAGAAAAACATCGACAAACGGTCCGGAAAACCGGTCCAGGTATTACCATAGCATCATTCCGCAACTTTTCAACAACGAAGCGGGATTTTCTTCGAGAGAACCGGTCGGGAAAGATGCGGGACCGGGAGAAAAAGATTCCAGGTGTGGAAAGCCTGGGCCGGGGAACAGGCCGGACAGGTAAGGGGGGCGGCTGGAAACTTCCGCCGTGTTTTTTCTCAGCCCCCTCTTGCGACTTGCGTCCTGAGACTTTTCTACAGGCGGATCAGCTCATAGCGGTCGCTTCCCAGGCCGATCTTCACGGCATGGTCCAGCGTGTCTTTCCAGCGGCTTTTCCCGTGGGCGTCGTTGAACACGTCCCCCGTATTCGCTTTCCCGTCCAGCCAGGTGTGATCCAGCCGGGGCGCCCTGTTGCACAGTTCGCAGGCGGCGAAATCCAGCGCCACGGGATCGAAGGAGGCCAGCATCCCGATATCCGGCAGGATGGCGGCATCGTTTTCCCCGTGACAGTCGCAGTTGGGGGAGATGTTGTTGAGGATGCTGATATGGAAATGGGGCCTGCCTGCCAGCACGGCGGCGGCATATTCGGCGGTCTTTTCATCCAGCAGGGAATCCGCCTGACGCCAGGTGGGCTGGAGCGCGGTGGCCGGGCACACGCTGATGCAGGAGCCGCATCCGGAACATTTTTCGTGGTCCACGGTCATTTTGCCGTGGGAGAGCTTCAGGGCCCCGTGAGCGCAGTGGGAGGCACATTTCCCGCATCCGATGCACTCTTCTTCCTCCACCACGGGTTTCCCGTCGCTGTGCAGTTCCATTTTGCCCGCCCGGGAAGCGCAGCCCATACCGATATTCTTCACACAGCCGCCAATGCCCATTTTTTCGTGTCCCTTGAAGTGGGTGAGCGAAAGGAAAACATCCGCATCCATCACGGTCCTGCCTATGCGCGCCTCCTTGAAATGGATCCCGCCGGGAACCGGGACTTTGACCTCGTCGTCGCCTTTCAGACCGTCGGCGATGAGAACGGGACAATGGACCGTGCTTTCGGTGAAGCCGTTCAGCACGGCGGTGGCAAGGTGCTCCACGGCATTCTTCCGGCTCCCCGCGTACAAGGTGTTGCAGTCGGTGAGAAAGGGGATCCCGCCCTGTTTCTTCACGTAATCCGCCACCGTCCTTGCGTACTGGGGGCGCAGATAGGCCAGATTGCCCGCCTCGCCGAAATGGAGCTTTATGGCCGTGAAACGGCCCCGGAGGTCCAGAGTCTCGAAGCCCGCCTTCTTCATGAGTTTTTCCAGTTTTCCCAGAATTCCCTCCCCGTAGAAAGCGGTGCGGAAATCGGTGAAATACACTTTGGATTCGTTCATCTTTCCTCCTGTTCCCATACGTTGTTACAGATCCCGGCAAATCCCCTGTGATTCCGACAGATCCTGCCGGATCCCGTCCCTGTTCTCCGTTTCCGGCACTTTTGCCGGAACGATGACGTCTGCCGCGAATTTGAGCCGGATGACCTGAACCGAATCGTTCATCCTGTCCGCCGGAAGTTTCCGCAGTCTCAGGCGGGGTTCCTTCCCCAGCGTATAGGACATGGGCTCCAGCGTGGCGACGGCCTCCTCCCCCGTATTGAGGATCCGCGCCTCTTCCGGCAGGATGGCGAACCCTTCCAGATTCAACGTCTCCCCTGCGGGCGGGTCAAGAAGAATGAGGTTGAGGGTATCTCCTTCCCCGGTGCAGAGGAAAGACGCGTTTTTCACCAGACCCGGGCAGGGGGGCGCCGTGAGAGCTTTCTTCACTTGCCCGTACCACTTTCCAATCTCCCGCAGGATCTTTTTTGCCGGAGAAGGGAAAACCCCTTCCGCATCGGGTCCGGCGTTGAGAAGGAAATTTCCGCCCAGAGCCGTGTACAGCGCAATCTGTTTCTCCAGTTTCCTCACGGAAAAATAGTCTTCGTCCTTCCGGAAGGACCAGGCGTTCATCCCCACGGAATCGCAGGCTTCGGTGAGGTTGGCAAAGGGAAGGAATCCATTGTCCAGGAAATTCCGTTCCGGCGTGGAGTAATCCCCCTCTCCGTAGCCCCGGTTGTTGATGACCGCGCAGGGCTGAAGAGAATGGATCATCTCATGGACCGACTCGTCCACGTGTCCCGGCACGTTCATATCCCACCAGATCCCGTGGATCGTCCCGTAGTTCGTGCACAGCTCCCGGATCTGGTTTTTCACGAAGCGCATGTACTCTTCCATGTCATGGAAGGCAGGATCCGTTTCGATCTCGTGATGCCGCCCCAGATTTGGGTAGGCTTTGTGGTGCCAGTCCACGCAGGAGTAGTAGAGTTCCAGCGGGAAATCCCGTTTGTGGCACTCCTCCGAAAGCATCCCCACCACGTCCTTCCCGAAGGGGGTGTTCATGACGTTGAAGGGGGTTTCGTTTGTATCCCACATGCAGAATCCGTCGTGGTGCTTGGCCGTGAAGACGAGATACTCCATGCCGTTTTCCTGGATCATATCCAGCCACGAAGCCGGATCGAATTTCCGGGGATCGAACCTGTCCTTGTACGCCTCATAGACCTTTTCCGGCGTGCCGTAACGCCATCGTTCCTGTTCATGGATCCCGCCCACGGCGTAGATCCCCCAATGGATGAACATGCCGCAGCGTTTCCGGGTGAACCAGGAACGCATATCGCTTTCGGGGAAAGACTTTTTCACGCGCTTCTCCTTTTTTTCGTTTTCGGCATAATATATCCCCGGAAAACGGGGAATGCAAATAAAGGGAGTCCTCCTTTCTCCCGGAAACGGTCCGGAAGGAACTTTTTTGCGTTTTTCCATGCATTTTTCCCCTTCGCAGGATTGAAAGTTTCCCTTCGGCAATATAGATTATCTCCAAAAAAAGCGAAGAAGGCATTTTCATGAAAGTTCATCATTTTCTTTTCGTTCTGTTCCTCGCAGTTCTTCCGGTGCTTTCCCCGCTTGCGGAGGAAAAAAAGCAGGAAAAAGCCGAAAAAAAAGAGGCCGTTTCCGGCAAGATCCCCGTTCCCGTGCCCGACGGCAGAAAGGCCATGGAAGAGGAGGAGTTTTCCTACAAGGACATCGCCTTCTTCTTCCGCACGCTTTCCCTCATCCGCCGGGCCTATGTAGACCGGAACAAAGTGGAAACGGGAGAACTTCTGCGCAAGGCGCTGCGGGGGCTCGTGCGGGAACTGGATCCCTTCAGCGCCTACATTTCGGAAGATCAGGCCCACCATCTGGAGGAGGATACCAAGGGCAGCTTTGCCGGGATCGGCGTCACTATCACCTCGAGAGGCCACGCCGTGGAGATCATCACGGTCTTCGACGGGAGCCCCGCGGAAAAGGCGGGAGTCCACCCCGGCGACCTGCTGGTGGCGGTGGACGATTCTCCGGTTTCCGGGCTGGATATTTCCGGATGCGTCAAACGCATCAAGGGGGAAAGCGGCACTCTCGTCAAACTCAAGCTCCTGCGGAAAGGCCGCAATGCGCCTCTGGAACTTTCCGTGCGGCGGGGAGAGGTCAAGATCAGTTCCGTAGTCAACGGCGCCGTCTTCCGGAAAGAGTTCGGCTATGTGCGGATCACCCAGTTTTCCCATACCACCGCGGATGACCTCATGAAGGAGGTCGTCCGTTTCCGGGAGAAGGAGATCAAAGGACTGGTCATCGACCTGCGGAACAATCCCGGCGGACTGCTTTTTTCCGCCATCCGCACGGCAAGCATCTTCCTGAAAACCGGGCAGGAGGTGGTCTCCACCGCCGGGCACCTGCCCTCCTCCCGGAAGAGTTTCAAAGCGCTGGACGTCCCCAAAAGTCCCCCCTGGCCCATGGTCATTCTCATCAACGGGAACTCCGCCAGCGCCGCGGAGATCTTCGCGGGCTCCCTGCGGGACCACCGGAGAGCCGTCCTTGCCGGGACAAGGTCTTTCGGGAAGGGATCCGTGCAGACCATTCTGCCGCTGGGGGAAAAGGAGGGCGCGCTCCGGCTCACCACCGCGAAATACTATACGCCTTCCAAGAAGGTCATCCACGGCAAAGGGATCATGCCGGATATCGTCATTCCCCTCTCCCCCAAGGAGCAGTTCGAGCTGAATGCCGGGCATTTGAGCCGGACCGTGAACAAGGAGGATCTGCTGTGGAAACTTGCCGCGGGGGACGCCCAGCTGCACCGGGCTCTGGACATTCTTCAGGGCATCGCCCTTCTTCAGAAGAAGAGTTCGTCGGATCGTTAAGCATACGGGAGAAAACATGAAAGAGATCCTTTTTACCCAGAAGGTCCCCGTGAAGGGGAAATATGACGTCATCGTGGCCGGAGGAGGAGTCGCGGGCATTGCCGCCGCCGTTGCCGCCAGACGCGCCGGAAAAAGCGTGCTTCTCGTGGAAAAGACCATCACCCCCGGCGGGCTGGCCACCATCGGACTGGTGAACTTCTTCGTTCCCATGTGCAACGGACGGGGGACCGTCATCATCAAGGGCATGGCCGAAGAGTTCCTGCGCCTCTCCGTCAAATACGGATTCGACACCATTCCCGAATGCTGGAAAAACGGGACCGCCGGAGCGGACAAACCCCGGTACATGACCCATTACTCGCCTCAGATCTTCGCCCTTGCCCTTACGGAACTCATGGCGGAGGAAGGTGTCGATCTCCGGTATGACAGCGTGGTCGCCAACGTGGAAATGGAACAACGGAACGAAGGCATGCACTGCTGCGGGATCTATACGGAAAGCAAGTCCGGACGGGAATTCTTCGAAGGCGGCATCATCATCGACGCCACAGGAGATGCCGACGTCCTCTTCCGGGCCCATGTTCCCACCGTTCAGGGCAGGAATTTCTTCACCTGCATTGCCAAGCTCCTTACGCTGGACTCCTGCCGCATGGCGGCGGAAAAGGGAAATATAAGAGAGTGCTACCGCGCCTGTTTCGGCGGGAACGCCACGCTGTACGGCCACAATCACCCCCAGGGGATGAAACTTTTCACCGGGACCAGCGCGGAGGACGTTACCGAATTCACCGTCCTCAACCAGCGGGAAATGCTGCGCAAGCTGAAAGGGGACGACCGGAACACGAGAGAGGTCGTCACCCTTCCCACCATGCCCAATTTCCGCACCACCCGCAGGATCGACGGGAATGTTACATTGCAGGAAAGCGATACCTTCCGCCACTTCGAAGATTCCGTGGGCGCCATCTGCGATTTCGACCGGCGGGACTTCCTTTACGAGATCCCCTACGGCACCATGGTCCGGGACGGCTTCGACAATCTCATCACCGCGGGCCGCAGCACCTCCGGGGAAGGCTATGCCTGGGACGTTCTGCGGGTCATTCCCCCCGCCATCCTTTCCGGACAGGCCGCAGGCGTCGCCGCGGCACAGGCGCTGGATACGAAACGCCCGATCTTCGCCGTGGAGATCGCCCCCCTGCAGGAGACCCTCGCCCGGCAGAACGTGATGATCCATTTCGACGATTCCCTCATCCCGGAAAAGGTCGGCTCCGCAAAGGAAGACACGGGACATATCTGAGAGTCTCAAGACTCAAGTCGCAAGCTTCAAGTCTCAAGAGGGGGGATGAGAAAAAACACTTCTGGTGTTTCCAGCCGGGACGTTTTCGGGGCTGGGAAAAAACACAGCGGATGTTTCCAGCCCTGACTTGGGGGAGAGACAAACGCGCTCGCGCTTTTTTCTCTCCCCCTGAACCCCCTCTCATTTTCGCGCAGAAAGTCCGGGCTGGCTGGGTAGGTCCTGATTACAGAAGCGTCAGGTGGCTGGGTAGTTTCCGTTTACGGTTATTGCGCCCATGTTCAGCGGGAAAAACGTCCGCTGAACATAGGCTTAGTGCTCGCTCCCGGCTCATCCGCCCACAAATACTTGTGGGCG
>JAGAEF010000221.1 GCA_017613255.1 Lentisphaeria bacterium | reverse complement strand
TCAGGCTCCGACCAGTCCCACAGGTCCGACCAATCCGCCCTGCCCTTACTGAGGTGAAACATGGTCATCGTCATTGACACCCGTGAACAACGCCCCTGGAGCTTCCCTCCCCATATCGAAACGGAGATAGGGACCCTCCGGACAGGCGACTACGCCCTCAAGGGCGATGACCGTTTTGCCATCGAGCGGAAGTCCGCCGACGACTTTGTCGGAACGATCTCTTCCGGCTGGGGGAGATTCGTGCGGGAACTCAACCGCATGGACGAGGCGTGTTTCGCGGCCAAAACGGTGATCGTGGAAGCGGATTTCGAAAGTTTCTGTTTCCGCACCGAATCCGGCAGGATCCTTCCGCCGGACCACGAGCACACGCGCTTGACTCCCCAGTTCGTGATGAAACGCATTGCCCAGCTCACTCTCCGGAACGTTTCGGTGATCTTTGCGGGCAATGCGGATCTTGCTTCCGCCATAGCGCTTTCCCTCTTCTTCGAGCGCCAGAATCAACTGGCAGCTGAAAAACTGACAACTGAAAAACTGACAACTGAAAACTGATAGGGTAACACATCATGCAACTACTTGTGACCATGGAAAAAATGCTTTGCGCGAAACCCGATTCGCACTGGTATTTCTTCCGGGCGACCACTTCCGAAACGGAAACCAGCGTCATCTGCAAGGGCTCCATGCACTGGACTCCCGGCGAAATGGAGACCCTTTCCCTCATGGGCGAATACGTCGTCTACAAGGGGGAACGCCAGTTCCAGTTCCGCAGCGCGCGCCTTACGCTTCCGCTGGATCCCCGCTCCCAGCTCCATTACGTCTGTCAGCGGGCCAAAGGCATAGGCGTCTCTCTGGAACAGCAGATCTGGGACGCGAAAAAAGAAAACTTCCGGGAGCTCACTTTCGGCGAAATAAAGAAAATGCCCCGTTCCGCCTTCGACTCCTTCCAGGAACAGCTCAATGGCTTTTCCCGGAACTCCGAAAAGGCGGAGATCATCGCCTGGCTGGAAAACCACGGATGCTCCGAGGGGATGGCGGAATCCGCCTATGCCGAATGGGGTTCGGACGCCTCCGGGATCGTCAATGCGGACTGCTTCCGCCTTGCCCAGCTGCCCGGCTACTCCTTCAAGACCGTGGACGAGAACATACGGAGATATTTTGACATTGCCGACGACGATCCCCGCAGGATCAAGAGCGCGGTCCTGTACGCGCTGGAACAGGAGACCGCCGACGGTTCTACCGCGATCAACTGCTGGAGACACTTTTCCGCCTGTCAGAAGCTTCTCCCCGGCATCGGGGACGCTTCCATCGTGGAGCACGTCCGGGCCATGAAAAGCGAAGGGAACGTCTATGTGTTCCTGGAACAGAACATGATGGCGCTGAAGAAAGACTATCTGAACGAACAGCTGATCTATGATTTCGTTTTATCCAGCATTCCTGGCAGCCCGTCACCGTCCAACGGCGCTCCGGCCGAGGCGTCAGCATTTCATCTTTCATCTCTCATCTCTCATCTTTCTTTCACCCCGGACGCTTCCCAGCTTGCCGCCGTGGAGCACGCCGTTTCCCGCACCTTTTCCGTCATCAACGGAGGCGCGGGCGTAGGAAAGACGACGGTCATACAGCTCATCGTGGAAGGCATCAAGATGAACTTCCCGGATCTTTCGCGGAAACTTTGCGCCCCCACCGGCAAAGCCGCCGCCCGTTTGAAGGAGGCCTCCGGGATCGAGGCCACCACCATCCATGTGATGCTGGGAGCCATGGGGAACGATATTTTCACGGCGGGCCCGCTGGACAACGTAGCCGTCATCGTGGACGAGTCTTCCATGGTGGACTCTGCCCTGCTTGCGGAGATCATCAAACGCAAACCCGCCAAACTTGTCCTTGTGGGAGACCAGGCCCAGCTCACTCCTGTGGGCCACGGCCAGCCTTTCCACGACATCATTACGCTTTTCCCGGAAACGGTCCGCACCCTGACCAAATGCTACCGGAACACGGAGGCCGTGTTCCAGGCTGCGACATTGATCCGGGAAGGGAGCATCCCCCCACGGCACGCGGAAAGCGAAAACGAGCGCTGGACCCTTGTCCCGGCCTCCGGGCCCTCCGATGCGCAGGAGATCATCTGCGCCTGGGCGAAAGACGGTCTTCTGGATTTCGACACCGACATCGTGCTCTGCCCGAAAAACGGCCAGCGGAACGAGGACGATTCTTATCAGGAGTCCACCGTGAACGCCCTCAACGAAGCGCTTCTTTCCATCGACCGGACGGCGCGTGGGGAAGATGGGTTGGAAAAATTCCTCCCCGGGGACAGGCTCATCAACACGGTCAACGACGCCGAACACCACGTCTGGAACGGCACCACCGGCACGGTCCATGCCGCAAACGAAGAGGAGCTGTATCTCAAACTGGACGTCCCCTTCAAGAACGAGTACGGCGAACCGGAAGACAAGGTAAAATTCACCCGGGAGATGAAAAAGGCGCTGCGGTATGCCTATGCGCTCACCGTCCACAAAAGTCAGGGCAGCCAGTACCGGAAGGTGGTGCTTGTCTGCCTCCCCCGGGACCGTTTCCAGCTGGAGCGCTCGCTGATCTATACGGGCGTGACCAGAACGAAAAAGGAATGTATCGTTATCGGCGACTACAACACCTTCTGCGCCGCCATCCAAACCACAAAAGCGAAAGACACCGTCATGCAGTGTATCTCCCTGGAGGAATCGAAATGAAGAAAATTTTTTGCGCGGATCTTTTCTGCGGAGGAGGCGGAACTTCCACCGGAATGATCAACGCTTTCCGCCGAGCAGGGATCGAAGATAAGGACATCCACCTGATCGGCGTCAACCACTGGAATATCGCCATCGAAACAAACAAAATCAACCATCCTTTCGAGAAACTCTATTGCTCAACGGTCGAAAATGTCAAGCCCCGGGAAGCGGTCCCATCCGGACGCCTGAATTTCTTATGGGCGTCCCCGGAATGCACCAACCACTCCCGCGCCAAAGGCGGCCGCCCGCTGGACAAACAGTCCCGCGCCACCGCCTGGGACATCCTCAAATGGGTGCAGGAACTTTATATCGACCGCATCTACATCGAAAACGTCGAGGAGTTCCTTGAATGGGGACCGCTGGACCGGAAAGGCCGCCCGATCAAATCCAAAAAAGGAAATACGTTCCGGGCATTTGTCTCCGCTCTCGAATCTTTCGGCTACCGGATCGGCTGGCAGATCATGAACGCCGCCGACTTCGGCGCCCCGACCGACCGGAAACGCCTCATCATTCAGGCGGTCCGCGGCCGCGGCAAAATAATCTGGCCAGACCCCACCCACGCCAGAGAGCCCGGAATTTTCGGGGAAAAACCGTGGCGTGCCGCTGCGGAAATCATAGACTGGAGCATCCCCGGCAAAAGTATTTTCGGACGGAAAAAACCGCTATGCCCGAACACATTGCGCCGCATCGAAGCAGGAATCAGGAAATATTGGGGACAATGGGCTGAACCTTTTCTGATTGTCCTGCGCGGAACGGGGGAAAAACAGATTGACGCCAGCGCGATCCCGCTTTCCGCCCCGGTGCCGACCATAACAACTACAGGCAAACATGTCGCCTTGATTACGCCGATTTGGCTGGATCAGTCGCACACCAAAACGGGCGGTGTTTCCGGTCGGATCACGGATCCGCTGAATACGATTTGCTGTTCTCACGGAACGCATTCCGTAGTAACACCGGTAATCATGGACATGTCTCATCCCGGCGACCATGCCGACGCGGCACGATGCCGCGGCGGTTCCGACCCGATGGGGACTATCACCTGCCGGAATAATTGGGGCGTGGCAATGCCTCTTTTCATTCCGCAGCAGAGCTCAGGAACTGTCAAACCGACCGAAAAGAATCCGTTGCCGACTATCGCAACGGGCGGGGCAATCGGGCTTCTGCAGCCGTTCATGTTTGAGTATTACGGCAATGGACGGGTTTTACCTGTAGATCAGCCGATCCCTGTTATTCCGACACACGATAGATTCGGTCTGATTCAAGGTCGCATTCTTACGCTTCCGGACGGCCGGAAATTCAAATTGGACATCACTCACCGTATGTTGACCAGCCGGGAATTGGCGGCGGCCACAGGTTTCCCGTCTGACTACAAATTCGCCGGAACCGACACCGATACCAAAAAGCAGATCGGCAACGCCGTCTCTCCGAACTTGTCCGAAGCCCTCATCTACAGCGCATTGTCCGCATGAAAGGAGAAAAAAATGAGTACTTTTGAATCTCTCGTTCCCCCGCTGGAACTGTGCAGAAAGATCCCCGAGGGGAAGTTTACTGACAGTTGTTTTGTTCGACCGGATCAGGTTTACTGGAATCCAGTATGGATAAGAGGAACAAGCCATTATTGTCGCATGGATGCTTGCGGCATCAAAATGTTCCCCGCCCCCACTTTGCAGGAGATTCTTGCGGAGATTGACGCGGAGGGAGGTTATTGTCCATCATGCCGTTATCAGGCGAATACGTGGCAACTGGACTACGAAGAAGATCCCCTTGACGGCGAAAGCACGCTCCCGGTGCTGGTCAACGCGGAGGACCACTACAATCCCGCCACCGCCGCCCTGAAACTCTATCTGGAATTGTTGTCCGTCCCGTCCGAGGTGCACAAATGACCGCCCTTATCTCCGCCATACTTGCCTACCTCGTCTACGTGGAAAGCGGGGGGAACCCCGCCGCCGTGGGCGACAGGGGAAGAGCCGTGGGGCTCTACCAGATCCACCCCATTTATGTGGCCGACGTGAACCGCATTGCCGGAACTTTTTACACGCTCTCCGACCGGACCGATCCCGCAAAAAGCCGGGAAATGGTCATGATCTACCTGCGCCATTACGGCGAGCGGTACGAAAGAATCACCGGGAAGAAAGCCACCCTTGAAATCCTTGCCGCCATCCACAACGGCGGCCCCGACGGCTGGAAAAAGCCCAAAAGCATAGCCTATGCCAAAAGGAGCGTGAAATGAAAGAATCCTCCATCGAAAAAACCGACACCGTCTATATTGCCGGCCCCATGACCGGGAAATTCCTGCTCAACTACCCGCGCTTTTTCGGCATGGCGGAGCTTTTGCGGAAGACCTACTCCTGCAAGGTGCTGAATCCCGCACGCCAGCCGGACGGGCTGGAATACGGGGAATACATGCGCCGGGCCCTGCGGGATCTCATTCAGGCGACAGCTGTTGTTCTTCTTGACGGCTGGGAGGCAAGCTCCGGCGCCGTCACGGAGCACGACGCGGCAAAGCTTCTGGGGCTGAAAATCTACGAGGAAAGGGTCGTCGTAAGGGACATGAACTGCATCATGCAAGGGAAAAACCCCTCCATACGAATAGGAATAGGAGAAAACGACGATGTTTCAGCCTGATCTTTTTGTCCTGCCGAAACAGCCATCCCGGCGCTTGACGAAGCTGGAGAAAAAAGCCGCCTACCACGCGATACGGTTCTACCTCTTCTCTGAAAAAGAGGACCATCTTTCCGGGAAGATGCTTACTGCCGTCTATTCCGCCATGGAAAAACTCAAAGTCCACAAAAAATCACGAAAGAAGGAAAAAGAATGAAACACTACAATTTCCGGGAGATAAAGGAGAAAGGCTCCTGCATCGACTTTGCCGAAAAGGTCCTCGGCGCGAAGGTGACGGACAACCGGTGCGTAGCCGTCTGGCGCGGGGGAGAGCGGGACAGCGTCTCCATCGACAAGGATAAGTGGTACGACCACGCCTCCCAGCAGGGCGGAGGCCTCATCGAACTTTGCGCCATTGCCAAATTCGGCTCCACGGATTTTTCCTCCATACAGCTTGCTCAGGAGTTTCTTGGAAACTTTCTGCAGCTGGAGGAAGTCAAGTTCCGGAAGGTCTCCTCCGGCCACAACCGGCACGACGAGCTTCTGCAGGAGGGCTACACGGAAACGGCCCGGTACAACTATGTGGATCTGTCCGGCAAGCTCCTCTACTTTGTCTGCCGCATGGAACACCCGACAAAAAAGAAGGAATTTGTGCAGGGGACCCCGGATCACTGGGGGATTTCCGACGTTACGCCCATCCCCTACAACTGGCAGGCCGTCAACGCCTCCCCATGGTGCGTCATCGTGGAAGGAGAAAAGGACGTGGAGACCCTGAAGAAGATCGGGGTCCCCGCCACCACCAATTCCGGCGGCGCGAAAAAGTGGCGGAAGGAGTTTGCCGAATATCTGCGGGGCAAACAGGTCATCATCCTGCCGGACAATGACGAAGTGGGCAAAGAACACGGTCTTATGATTGCCGACGACCTTCTGGGCGTGGCCTCCGGGATCAAGATCGTGCAGTGTTCCAAACTGCCCAAGGGGGACGTGACCGACTATTTCGAAAAGGAGAACGGGACATGGGACACCCTTTCCGCCATGATAAAGGAGGCTCCCGCCTATGAGAAAAAATCCCTTTCCGGCGTGGAGGCGGCCAAGGAGTCAAATCTTCTGCCCTTCCGGAACTATACGACAGAGGAAAAGGAGCTGGGGAAACGCAAAATCAAGGAAAAACTCCCCAGAAAGATCAACGACCTTGTGAAGGATCTGCATATCCGCCTTCTGGGCGCCCCCTTCCGCGTGGGGGAAGAGCTTTTCGATCAGGACAGGGAAAGCGGCAAAATCAACTATATTTACGACGCCTCCGATCTTTTCAGCTGGATTGCGCGGAAGATCAACAATGTGGTGGACTGGGGCAAGATCGACGGGACCGTGACGAAAGCGGAATTCTTTTCCGCCCTGAAAAGCGAAGCCACCGCCTACAACGCCATCTCCTTCGTGCCGGACTATCCGCCACGGGATGACGTCTTCTATACGCACCCTCCCCTTCCCCCGCCCAGCGAAAACCATTCCGTCTTCTGGAAATTCGTGGATTTCTTCAATCCAATGGACGACATCAACAGGAGTCTGCTTTCCGCCTTCATCATGGCGCCCATCTTCTACAAACCCATGGTGGCCCGGCCGCTTTGGATCATCGACAGCCCGGACGGACAGGGGAGCGGCAAATCCATGATCCCGGAAATGCTTGCCTTCCTGTACGGGGAAAACATGCTGGAAGGGAAACCCATCGACGTTTCCCTCTACGACCTTGAACGCAACTATCAGGAGGTCGTCAAGCGCATCATTTCCACGAAGGGCCGAAACGCCCGGATCCTCCGGCTGGACAACGTGACAGGAATACTGCACTCCTCCAATCTTGCCATGCTGGTGACCTCCGGGAGCATTTCAGGGAGAGCCAGTTACGGCAAGGGGGAAGAGTCCAGGCCCAACAATCTCACTTACGTGGTGACCATCAACGGCGCGACGGTGGACACCGATATAGCCAGCCGTTCCTACTACATCATGATAAAAAAGCCGAAGATGAATCCCAACTGGACGGGAAACGTGATCGACTATATCGTGCAGAACCGTTTCCAGATCTTTTCCGACATCATTGACCTCATCTCCTCCCACCGGACCTTCGATATCCCCCCGGTCACGCGAATGCCCGCCTTCGAGACCACCATCCTTCAGGCCGCCTGCGGCACTCCGGAACAGTACCAGCGGGTCATGGAAACCCTCCTTCTCACCAAGGAGGAGACCAATATGGACGAAGAGCTTGCCAAGCGGATAGAAGAAGAGATCGTGCAGAAGCTTTTGTCCGTGAAAAGCGCTCTGGGGAGTCCCGTCATCGACCCGAGAACGGACAAAGTCTTCATCCGCACCTATGTTCTGGAAAACTGGTTCAAGAACGAAACCTTCCTGAATCACAAGTATCCCGCGGAAGTCATCCGGAATCTTGCCCGGATCGGGATCCTTGCCAACGTGGACCCCAACGTGAAACGGTTCCCGCCGCGGGACCACGGGAATCTGAAACGACGGTCCGGGATCCTCTGGAACTACAAGACCGAAGGCGCCACCCGCATCATCGGCATGGAAAATCATGACGCAATCGAAATCACGGAGGGCTGAAAAATGATTTCCGCACCATGCTGCGCCGGAGTTGTCCCGGCCTTCCGCCCGGTCCCTTTTCGTGTTTGCTCCAGATGCACCATACCTCTTTTAATAAAAAATATAATAACCCTCTGTATAGGGGGGCGGCGGTATGGTATAAGGCAATTCTATACGCGTACGCGCGCACACGCGACCCTGTCGCACTGGAAATGCAGAAGGAGCGGCATTTGGTCCCCGTCCAGAACCGTCAGAAATACGATTGTGAAATTGCCGACCACTTTTCCGCCGTCTCTTCGGCATGGAAAAAGGGAGACGAAAAAGTTGTGGAAAGGATCCTGAAGCGGTGGGAAAGAAGGAAAATCTTTCTCTCCTGCGAAAGATCCTGTTTCCTTGCCCCGCCCTCCCTTGTGCCGCTTCCCGGGGAAAGCCGTACGGCATACCTGGAACGCTGTTATTCGAAATGGAAATGAAAGGAGAAAAAAATGCCCAATGACGCGAAATCCCTCCATCCCTCCGGCAAAAGACGAGCCAAGATAGGGCTCGCGAAGAGAGTAAGCAAGTCGGGCTGGGCGACTTTAAAAC
>JAGAEF010000220.1 GCA_017613255.1 Lentisphaeria bacterium | reverse complement strand
GACCACTCTGCTTTCCACGCCCGCACAGGTGCGCACGTCCAGGATCCGGCCCGCCTGCAGAAACTCCTCCACGCCGTCCAGCACATCGAAATCCACCTTCCCCACCGCGTAGAAACCTTTTTCCTTCGCAATGGCCACCACATGGGAGGGAGAGTAGCCGTACCCGTTGTAGGAGTAGAAGGTGTGGCAGTGCATATTGTTGTCCGCAACGGTTTTCGAGACCTTGCCCGCATACTGCGCGGCAAAGGAGGAAAGGGCGTTTTCGCGTACTTTCTTATCGAAACTGTCGAAGGTTTTGGGATCCATGTTTTTTTCCTTTCTCCCCTCTTCCGGGGTGTTTGTTTTTTCCATAATATACCCATTTTCCGTGAAAATGCAAGGGTTTTCCCGCAGGAAAGGGGCACGAACCCCGGGAAAGTCAGTCCGGGAGTTTCAGGGAAAACGCTTTTGCGCAGTTTGCGAAGTCTTCCGGAAAGGGAGAATCCAGCTCCAGGATCTCCCCTGTCACCGGATGGGGCAGAACAAGTTTTTTCGCATGGAGCATCTGCCGTTTTTCCGGGATCTTCTTTCCGCCTCCATAGGTCCCGTCCCCGGCCACGGGATGCCCCAGAAAGGCCATGTGGACCCGGATCTGATGGGTCCTGCCCGTAAGGATCCGCACTTCCGCAAGACTTGCCTTCCTTCCGGAAGAGTCCTCCCCTTCCCCGATGACGGCGTAGCGCGTGACCGCCTCCCGGCCGTTTTTTTCCACCACGGCCATTTTCTTGCGGTCCGCGGGGTGACGCCCTATTTTGTTGACGATCTCCCCCTTTTTCTCCTTCAGGTGACCGCAGAGGATGGCGTAATAGACCTTCTTCACCTTCCGTTCCTGAAAGGCGGCGGAAAGTTTGTACAGGACTTCCGGCGTTTTGGCCACCACGAGACACCCGCTGGTATCCTTGTCCAGCCTGTGGACGATGCCCGGGCGGGCGCTGTCCCCTTCCGTAAAGGTGTCCCCCAGAGAAGGATACCTCCCGGCAAGGGCGTTGACCAGCGTGCCCGTGGGGTTCCCCGCCGCGGGATGCACCACCATGCCGGCAGGTTTATCCACCACAAGGAGGGATTCGTCCTCGTACAGGATCCGGAGAGGAATGTCCTCCCCTTCCGGACGGGAGGGAAAGAGCTCCTCCGCGGGGAGGAAACGCACCGAAAGAATATCGTTTTCCTCCACGGAAGTCTTTGCGCTCTCACAGACCTTGCCGTTGAGAAGAACGGAACCCTTTTTCAGGCACTTCTGGAAAAAGGAGCGGGAACGGTCCGGCAAAAGAGAAGCCAGAACCGTGTCGATGCGCTCTTTGTGCAGGGAGGGCGGGACGGTGAGCTCGATGGGCTTTTCCGCCTCTTTCTCAGGGTTTTCCTGCATGATTTTTCCCGTGGACGAAGGGGAGAGAGAAGGCGGGAAGAAGATCCTCCTCCGTCACGCTGTCCTTCCCGAATTTCCCGAAACAGATGCAGGCCGCGACCCCGCAGGGGATCATGATGAAAAGCCCGATGAACTGGGCTGGCGTAAGCCCCAGGATGCTGTCAAGGTGGTCCCCCCGGAAGAACTCCAGAAGAAAACGCATGACTCCGTACATGGCAAAGTAGGCCGCCGCCACCTGCCCGGTCTTCTTCACGCACCGGAAGAGTTTCAGGAGGATGAAGAAAACGGCAAGATTGCCCGCCGCCTCCAGAAGCTGGACGGGAACCAGCGGCACGGAGGGGACGCCGTCGGCAAGAGAGGCAAGATAGTTGGGGTATCTGTCCGCAGGCGCGCTTCCGGGAGGGAAGACCACGCCGTATTTCCAGGGTCTCCCGAAACAGCACCCCTGCAGGAAACAGCCCACTCTTCCGAAGGCGTGGCCCAGAGCGATGGCGGGAGCGTACATATCCAGGATCCGGGCAAAGGAGAGGTGCTTGACCTTCCCGTAGATCCACAGGATCACCACCGCCGTGAGGAATCCGCCGTAGAAGACCAGTCCGCCCTGATCGATGCGGAACACCTTCCAGAGATCCCCGGAAAACTGATGGAAGAACTGGATCACGTAAAAGAGCCTCGCCCCCCCGATCCCGCCGAAAATGGCGATGATCCCGATGTCGAAGATCTGTTCCTTGGTCATCTTCGCATAATTGCGTTTGTACTGCAGGACGCACAAGGCCGCAAGAAACCCTGCGGCAATGCAGATGCCGTACCAGTGGATGGGGTGTCCGAAGATCCTGAAAGCGATACTGTACATGGCAACAGCTCCTCCCCGATATTGGATTTTGATTTATTTTTCGCTTTTCGACTGGAAAAAATCCGTTTTGGTATTAATGTAACACATCTTTTGAATTTTTCACGAAAGGAATGTTTTTTTATGACGGAAATCATCGCCTCCCACATCGAAATAGCCGCCTCCCATGCCGGGACATGGGGATTTCTCCTGATCTTTATCTTCATGGCCGTGGAAAGTTCCTTCATCCCCTTCCCCAGCGAAGTGGTGATGATCCCCGCGGGCTTTCTCGCCTACCGGGGCGCGCTGACCACCGGGATCCCCGTGCTGGATCTTGTCCTTGCCCTCCTTGTGGGGCTGGCGGGCAGCATGGTGGGCGCGTACATCAACTACTTCCTTGCGGAATATCTGGGCAGACCCATTCTGTACAAGTACGGGAAATACTTCTTCCTTTCGGAAAAGAATCTCAACAGGGCCGAGGAGGTCTTCCGGGATTACGGTGACATCACCACCTTCGTCTGCCGTCTCATTCCCGCCATAAGGCAGCTCATCTCCAGTCCCGCGGGGCTTTCCAGAATGCCCCACAGGAAGTTCGCGCTCTTCACCGCGCTGGGGGCGGGGATCTGGACGGCCATCCTCGTTTCCGTGGGGTGGTATCTTGCCCACCTCACGAAAGACCTTTCCTACATGCAGATGGTGGAACAGGGGAAAAAGATCATTTCCGACCACTACATCTGGATCCTCCTTTTCCTTGCCGCGGCGGTGGCCGTCTATATCTTCCTGCACAAATTCATCATGAAAAGCAATAGACAGGAAAACAAGGAGCAAAGCAAATGAACTGGATCGACGTCTTCCCCAAAATCGTCCCCGCAGACAAAACGGCAACCATCCGCATCCGGCCCCGGCACCGCCGTTTCGCCTTTCCTGCGGAAAAAAGCGCCATAAAGATCAGTTATTTCCCCTTCCAGTCCGCTTCTGCGCAGGACAGGGAAAAAGGGTTTTCCTGGACCAGACAGAATCCCGTGCTTCCCGAAAGCATGTGGGAACTTGAGAACGGGAGCATCGTCATCACCATGCCCTTTGCCGGAGAGCAGGAGCACCGCTTCCATATCGAATTCGAATTCGAGGAAATGAACGAAGCGTACCCCGTGTACGCCAAGAAAATCGTCAAGTTCAGCGCAGGCGTCTATTCCCTTGCCGAAGATCTTTACAGACTTCGCCCCTTCAAGGGGGACCTGGATATCCACTCCTTCAAGTCCGACGGTCAGGCGGATCCCCGGTACGTGGCCGCAAGATACCGGGAGGAGGGGTTCGATTTCGCCGCCATCACCGATCACAAGCAGTTCCAGCCCTCTCTGGATACCATCGCCTACTGGGAGGGGAAAAAGTCTCCCGGATTCATGCTCTATCCCGGAGAAGAGGTGCATACGCCGGACAACAACGTGCATATCGTCAATTTCGCGGCGAAGAAGAGCGTCAATACCCTGTACCGGCAGGACGAGGACCGCTACAGAAAAGAAGTGGCGGAATATCTGGACAGGATCCCCAAGGCGGAAAGGATCGAAGGAGCCAACTATTTCGAGGTGGCGGCAAGCGAATGGGCCTTCGACAGGATCCGGGAAAACGGGGGACTTGCCATCTACTGCCACCCCTACTGGAAAACGAACACCAACGTCCTGCCGGAAGCGCTGGTGGATGCGGTCTTCCGGAGAAGGAAGTTCGATGCCCTGGAACTCATCGGCGGATTCAATCTCTATGAACAGGAGAGCAACAACTTTCAGGTG
The DNA here is from genome assembly GCA_017613255.1 of Lentisphaeria bacterium. Taxonomy (GTDB): domain Bacteria; phylum Verrucomicrobiota; class Lentisphaeria; order Victivallales; family UBA1829; genus RGIG5327. The sequence goes on along the minus strand of JAGAEF010000220.1, from coordinate 3,035 downwards.
GTGCGCTGGATGGAGGAGCGCATGAAGGGGCCCGATTTCCCCGTGGTGGGCTCCAGCGACAGCCACGGAACGGATGCCTTCGACGCCACTCCCGCCCCCCGGCAGAATTACGCGGATCCGGAAAACCATGTGATGTTCAACTGGTACTATACCATCGTCTTTGCCGAGGAGAACACGGCAGAATCCCTTGTGGAAAACATCCGCAAGTTCCACTCGGTGGCCGTCTGCGCCAAGGAAGAAAAGAATCCGGACGTGTACGGGAATTTCCGGCTGGTCAAGTATGCGCACTTTCTTCTGAAGGAGTTTTTCCCGCTTATGAGACAGCGCTGCAAGGCGGAAGGACTGCTTATGCAGGAGATCCTGGCCACGGAAGACGAAAACTGCCTCAAGGCCCTCAAGGCCCTGTGGGGGAATACTTCTTCCTTCCGGAAAAAGTGCTTCGGAGAAGAGTGATCCTTTCTCCGGAAAGGCCTTTCTCCCGTCCCGCGGGGAAAGTTTGCGTGAACGGGAGAGGCGTCGAAGTCAAACCCTTTCCAGCTTCAGGATCAGCGGGCAGTAGGCTCCGCAGCAGACGTCCGGTATAAGGAGGGTGTCTCCCTTTGCGCTGAACTTGACTTCCTCCCATTTCCCCTCCGGAGTCAGTTTCGAGACCTTGGAAGGGATCTCCCTGCAGTAAAGGGAAATGCCCCGCAATTCATCGTAATTCAAATTGACGAGCGCCGCAAGAAGAGAACCCTCCTGCGTCACGCCGCAGCGGAAAAAGACGTCCTGTTCGTTGAGACAGGCGGCGGGGATGTCCGCCAGACGCGTGAGGATGTTCAGTAACCACTCCTTGCGTTCCTGCGAAACGGTATGGACACTTGGCGAACCCGCCCAGACCGCCACTAACGTTTTCCCGTTGTCATAGAAGATCGAACCGGGTCCGACCTCTTCGGCGTCCGGAGAGGCGGCAAAGGGGATCTTCTGCAGAATACTCAGGACCTCCGCCCCCGGCACGGGAGAAAGTTTCCTGCAGTCGGCATTGTAGAGCAGACGGAGTTTGAGGTTTGTCTTGAGATCCAGTTCGTTGGAGAAGTGGGGCGCGGGCTCCAGCGTGGTCCCCAGAAGCTTTCCAAAGCCTTTTTCGGTAAGAAATTCGGCGGCGGGAGCATCCAGAAAGAGATTTTTCCCGGCAAGGCAAGGGAGCTTGGCGTCAGGGATCTCCCGGACAAGTTTCCCCGTCAGAAGAAACGCTTCCGCATCCGGATCGTCCGCCTCCCGGAAGGTGACCGGGATCCCGAGACGGCCCAAAACGTTGCTGAACCATTCCGTACAGGTGAAATATTCGGGATATTCCCGGGGATGGAAATTCTTTTCCAGATCGGGCAGAGGGACCGAAGGACCTTTCCAGAAAATGTTTTCCGTGATGCGGGAAAGCTCCGCATAAAAGCCCTGATGACGGAGCATGTGCTCTTCGTAAGGGCGGTTGGGGCGGCCCGCCTGGACGTTGATGAAATTTTCGATCCACATTTTCGACCCCCGCAGTCCCGTCAGAATCGCCGCGGTGATATGGGAGTGCATCCCGGAAACCGATTTGGCGTAGAGATTGTGGGGGAAGGTATCGGATTCATCCAGGATCATTTTGACTTTGCCGCAGCCTTTCACCATGATGGCGGACTGCCAGATGCGGCGGGGAAGCTCCTTGGCGCTGCCTTCGAAATACAGCGCGTTGCCGATCCGTACGAAAGGTTCCGTCTTCCCGGCGGCGGCCAGCGCCATGCGTTCGAACATGATCTGTTCCCTGCCCGCGCCGGAAAGTCCGCAGGGGATGGAAGGATCCACCGAATCGACGGCCTTTCTCACGTTGGCGCAGAACTCTTCCAGAGAGTTCCGCCGCACCGTTTCGAACTCCCGCAGGATGGGGTCGCCCACCTTGGATTCCATGACCAGCCGGATCAGCTCCTCCTGCTTATACACCTTGGAAAAACGCTTCAGATGGAGCGGGCAGAAACATTCCAGCTTGTCGTTGTCCAGAAGGCGGGTATCGTCATCCAGAAGGAAAAGTTCCGGACCAAGTTTTGCCAGATTGCTTACCGTATAGCGGCAGTATTCCTGAAATCCGGGATCCAGCGGACAGATCCTCCCCCGCGTCCCGCCGGTATGATTGACGGTGCACTGGAATCGGCCCGAAGGCTGGGTGGAGCTCCAGCCGTGTCCTATAAGGGTCTGGAGCAGGATGCCCAGACGGATGCCGGACCCTTGCAGTTTGCGTTTGAGTTCGGCAAAGGCGGCAATGAAAAAATCCGCCTTTTTGTACGGGTCGGCGCCTTCGGGATGCAGCGTCATGCTGGGCAGAAGCAGATCCAGACCGCTTTCCTTATGAAAACGTCTGTACTCCTGCGCCATGAAGTCCACATCTCCCGGCACGAAAGGCATGATGGTATGGAATTTCATTTCTTCTCCGCTCCTTTTCCTTTTTCCGCGTTCAGAGGGATTTCCTCCATTTCGAAGTCATCGAACCATGTCACCGAATCCGGTCCCCCGCCGCCAAGTGTGATAAGCACATTGTCGCAATCCTTCCATTTTCCCTGGGAAGGAACATCGAAGGAAAGAACGAGTTCCTGCCACTCTTCCGAAGAGGGTTTTCCGGCCGAAACTGGGGGGAGTCCCACGAACTTGCCCCCGTTTCTTGCCTGCACGGCAAGGACCATCTTTTTGCCGTTTTTCTGTCTGGCTTTGATCTTGCAGACGTAACGGAATCCCTGACGGACTTTCCCGTGGGCGAGAAAGACTCCCCCGCCCGTCCTGCGGCAGGTCAGCAGGAGACAGCTGCTCCCATTGATCCCGCCGTCCCTGCTCAGTTCGAAGGAGGAGTCGCAGTTTTTGCCGTGCCAGTTGGACCAAATCTTGGTCATGGGATCCTTCCGGGGATACTCGGAACGGGGCGGAAACGCCACGATCCGGAACGAGCGGGCGGGAACCTTGATCCGGAATTTGCCGTCTTTGACCTCCACGGGCTTTCCCTTGTACTCTTCCATGGCAGGGAAACTCCCCGG
>JAGAEF010000219.1 GCA_017613255.1 Lentisphaeria bacterium | reverse complement strand
CATCGGGCAGGGGATGATCGGGTGTTTTTCGGCGCTCTTCCTGCGTCTTGCGGGCTGCCGCGTGGCGGTGTGCGACGTGTACGCCCAGCGTCTCGAGATCATGAAAAAGGCCGGCTGTTTCTGCGTGGATCTTTCTCAGGAGGGCGGGGAAGAGCGACTTCAGGCCTTCGTGCGGAACAATGGCTACGACATCGTTTCCGAGTGCTCCGGAAGTTCAGAAGGGTTCCTGCTGGCCAACCGTCTTCTCCGCAAGCCCGTCTGGTCAAGAAACATGCGGGAAACGCGCGCCAACCTTCCCCGGCTTCTCCTTCAGGCCAACTATACGGAAAAGGTCCCGGTGGATCCCAGCAGATTCTTCAGCGGCGAAGGGGCGATTCTATTGTCGCCTGCGGACAGGACGTTCGAGGACCGTGCCGCCGTCGTGGAACTCATTCACCGCGGCAAACTGGATACTTCCTCCTTTACGGAAAACATCTTTACTTTTGAAGAGATGCCGCAAGCCTATATGGAACTCAAAAACCACCGCATTTCGTCGGTGGTCTGCAAGTGGAGGGATTTCTGAGGAAGGCGCGGCCGGAAAAAGGCCCGGCAGGAAACACAAGAACTGTTTTTTGAAAAACCTGACCAACCAGGAGTACCATCATGAATCCATCCCGAAACATTTTCATCGAAAACGGCGACCCCGAACTCATGGAAAACGCCGCGAGGATCTTTCTGGAACGCCTTGCGGACCGCAAATGCGCAATAGAAACCTTTCTCACGCTGAAAGTGGATCCCAAACTGCCCCGGGAAGGGTTCCGCATCGGTTCCTGCTTCGGCGGGAAGGAGAAAGCGGTAAAGGACAGCGAACTGGCCGAAAAACAGCTCTATGACGCCATCGGCTTCAAACAGCTTATGGAGCACGGCATTTTCGTAGCCGGAGGCAGTGAAAGCGCCGTGCTGTACGGTCTGGGGAAACTTCTGCGGACAGGGGTGTACAAGGAGGGGAAATTCACCCCCGGAGCGTGGCGGGGGACAAGTGCCCCTGCCAAACCCTTCCGGGCCGTTTATCTTGCCTCCCACTTCTACAATTTCCATCATTGCGCGCCCCTGGAGGAGATGAAAAAGTATCTTGAGGATCTGGCGCTTCTCGGCTTCAACGCTCTGAAGCTGAACTTTCCCGCTTCTCTCTTTTCCTCCGACGACAAGCCCTCCAGACTGCTCAAGTTCGGCATCGGGGGCCACGATCTGTATTATCTTGCCGGTGGCCCGGAGGAGCGGGACAGGACCGCAAAACGGCTTACGGAACTCTATCTTTACGGGAAGAAGCTGGGCATGAAGGCCATCGCCAACGCCACACTGACTCTGGGGTTCCCGGATACGCCTGCGGAACTGCGTGCGGTTCCCCCCATGTCTTCCGCCTTCCCCTACGACGTCTGTCCTTCCGCTCCCGGCGGGCTGGAACTGATCCTCAAAAACAACGAGAAGCGGTTCCGGGTGGCGGCCTTCCATTTCAAGCCGGACTATTTCATCTTCTGGCCTTATGACGAAGGCGGCTGCGCCTGTCCAAAGTGCAGGCCGTGGGGGTGCAACGGCATGTTCCGCACGGCGGGAAAGATGGTGGAATTCTGCAGGAAATTCTTTCCCGAAGCGAAATTCATCTACGGCACATGGCTTTTCGACCATAAGAACGAAGGGGAGTGGAAAGGGCTTTACGAGCATTTCGCAAAGGGGGAAGGGGAGTGGTGCGATATGCTGCTGGCCGATTCTCTCAGCGACTTCCCCGCCTTCCCGCTGGAACACGGGGTCCCTGACGGAAAAATGCTCATCACCTTCCCGGAGGTCAGCATGTGGGGACGGTATCCCTGGGGCGCTTTCGGCGCCATAGCCATGCCGGAACACTACAGCAGGATCTTCGGTCAGTCGGAACAGATCTCTTCCGGCGGGGAGCTTTATTCCGAAGGGATCTTCGAAGACGTCAACAAGGCCCTGTTCGCCTCCTTCTTCTGGAGCGGGAACAACGAGTGGAAGGAGCCGCTGAGGGAGTATTGCCGCTACGAGCTCCTTTCGGAGGATACGGAAGAGTTCATCGAACTGATCCGGGCCCTGGAACGTTCCCATGCGGGCGTTTGGTTCGATATCCGTCTCGCGGACGACGGGGAAAATTTCGCGTGGAAATTGAAACTGCCGGAAAACGGACTCCCCGAGGCTTCTTCCGATCTGGAAAGATTCCGGCGTTTCGAGGAAAAACTTTCCCCCCTTGTCCGGGGGACGTGGCGCTGGCGGCAGCTCATGATCCGCGCGGAAATGGACAACGAGCTTTCCTCCTGCGCAGGGAAGTCCACGGAAAAGCTGGAAAGTCTGCTGGAGGAGCTGGAGAAAATGTACAGGATCGACGTCGCGAGGGCTCTGCCCAGAGTGGCGCCGCCCACAAGAAAGTACCTTTCCACCTCCCTGTAAAGTTTCTTTACGCTTCCCCGTCCTTTTCCGCGAAGGGCGGGGGAAACGCTTTTTTCGGGAAAAGGCGGGAAAAATGTTGAAGAATTTGAGAAAAACGGCTTGACTTTTCCGGAACAGGGCGTATATTAGTGTCATCGCAAGCAAATTGCGGGGATGTAGCTCAACTGGTTAGAGTGCCACCCTGTCACGGTGGATGTTACGGGTTCGAGTCCCGCCATTCCCGCCATTTTTTTTTGTCCTCTTCCGGCATGGCGGAAACGTTTTCTTTTGCCGGGGCTCCCGCGGTGAGGGTGCAGAAGGACGGAAAGCGCTGCGGGGATGTAGCTCAACTGGTTAGAGTGCCACCCTGTCACGGTGGATGTTACGGGTTCGAGTCCCGCCATTCCCGCCATTTTTTTTGTCGGTTCCCGCAAGCGGACAATGGGGGTTCGTCCATGAGAAAGATCCTGGAACATTTTATCGGTTATCTTGCATTGGAACGGGGATTGGCGCGCAATTCCACGGAAGCGTACTATAACGACCTTTCCGACTTCATTACCTTTCTGGAACAGCACGGTTTTCACGATTTTTCTTCCGTGAAACGGGACGATATACTGGACTTTCTTGCCCGATGCAAGGCACAGGGCATGGAGGTGACCACCCTTGCCAGAAGACTGGTGGCCGTGAAGGTCTTTTTCCGATATCTTGTGCAGGAACGCCATGTGCAAAAGAACGTCACGGAGATCATGGAATCCCCCAAGCTGTGGCGGATCCTTCCCGAATTCATGTCCGGGGAGGAGGTGGGCAGGTTTCTTGCCGCCTTTTCCGGCAGGAGCACGGATCCTCTGGAGTTCCGGAACCGGTGCATGATGGAGCTTCTTTACGCCTCCGGCCTGCGGGTTTCGGAAATGGCGAATCTGCGGCTGGGAGACGTGAATTTCGATGACGGGATCCTGCGGGTGCTGGGGAAGGGGAGCAAGGAAAGGATCGTGCCCGCGGGCCGGACGGCTCTCGAATTCCTGAAAAGGTATCTGGAGGAGTTCCGTCCGCTTCTGGCAAAGGATGTTTCCGTTCCCTTTGTTTTCCTTTCCAACAACGGGAGAAAACTGGACCGGGAGCGGATCTGGATGGTGGTGAAGGAGGCGGCGAAACGGGCGAACATCCGGAAGGACATCCACCCCCATACCCTGCGTCACTCCTTTGCCAGCCACCTTCTGGAAAACGGCGCGGATCTGCGGGTGATCCAGGAGATGCTGGGACACGCGGACATCAGCACCACCCAGATCTATACTCACGTTTCCGCCCGGGCGCTGCTTGCCGTTCACAGAAAATTTCATCCGAGAGCGTGAAGATATGCGTTTTTCCGGCGGGAAAACATCTTTTTTTCTCCTTCCTGTCCTCTGCTGTGCTCTTGCGGGGGTCTTTCTGTATTCCTTTTTCCATGAGGAGGAAAAGGAGCTTCCTTCCATGGAAAGGAACTTTCCCGTCATGGGTACGGTCTGCTCCTTCCGTCTGGTGGGGGAGATGGGGCGGAGCCCGGAGGAAATGGCCCTTGCCGCAGATGCCGTGCAGGAGTCTTTCCGGGAGGTGGAAAGGATTTGCAGCCGTTT
>JAGAEF010000023.1 GCA_017613255.1 Lentisphaeria bacterium | reverse complement strand
GCGCCACTTTCCGGCGGAAAAGCTCGCCGGAAAATGGCTTAGTGCTCGCTCCCGGCTCATCCGCCCACAAATACTTGTGGGCGTCCGCTAGGCCGTTGCCCAGCGGTTCATTCGCCTCCCGCTGCGCGCTCGGCGCGCAGCGCCTCGCCTGGCATCCGATCTGGCGTTGTAGTGCCGGGTGGGATATTCGCCGCCCGACCGATCTGGCGTCGTTATGCCGAAGGACAGTATTCGTAGTCTTCATAGTATTTCCAGTCTCCCCAGCCCCGGCTGGAGCACCCGCCGTGTTTTTTCGCTCTGCGTCTCCCGCCGCCCCCTGCCTATTCGGCCTATTGCGGCCTATTTACCCTCCATAGCGCAAAGCGCGGCGGAGGGTCCGGCCTATTCCCCAGCCCCGGCTGGAAACGCGAGAAGTGTTTTTTCCCTTCCCGCGCTTGACTTTTCTTGTTTTGTCGTTATATTTCTATTCCTAAACAAACAACTAAACAAATCGACAACATTCAGGCGCTTTTTATGGAAGAATATGATGTAGCCATCATCGGCGCGGGGGTAACGGGACTGGCGGCGGCGTACAGTCTGGCCCGATACAAACTCAGTGTCCTTGTTCTGGAGAAAAACTGCGATGCATCCTTCGGGGTCTCCAAGGCGAATTCGGGCATCGTCCACGGCGGATTCCACTACCCGGCAAGCACCTTGAAAGGCCGTCTGGAGATCCGGGGGAACCGCCTTTTCGGCGAATACCACAGGCGTCTCCATTTTCCCTTCCGGCGCTGCGGGATCCTCCTTGCCGCCTTTACAAAGGAGGAGCTTGCCAAAGCAAAGGAACTCTATGAACAGGGGAAAAACAACGGCGTTCCCGGCATCGAACTGTGTTCGAAGGAGCGTCTCCTTGAGCTGGAAGAGAAACTCTCCCCCGATGTTCTGGGAGGTCTTTACGCGCCGGAAGGGGGAGTGGTGGAACCCTATGGATACGCTTTTGCCCTGGCGGAAATCGCGGAAAAGAACGGAACCGTTTTCCGATATGAGGAAAAGGTTTTGAACGGGAAGCGGGAGGGAGACTTCTGGGAGATCCGTACGGAAAAAGAGCACCTCTACCGGGCAAAATATATAGTCAATGCGGCAGGTCTTTACGCCGATGAGATCTCCCGCTGTTTCGGGGCGGAAGAGTTCGTCATTACGCCGCGGAAAGGGGAGGAGTACCTTCTGGACCGCCTCGCCCCCTGCCGCCCCTCCAAGGTCATCTTTCCCGTCCCCGTGGGGCACAGCAAAGGCGTGCTGGTCATCCCCACCTGCGGCGGGACCACCATGGTGGGGCCCACTTCTTCGATCGTTTCCGACAAGGAGGAAAAAAGCACCACGGAAGAGAACAGGAAGAAGATTTTCTCTCTCGCCTGCAGAATGATCCCTTCCGTAAGCGAAAAGGACCTCATTTCCGCCTTTTCCGGATCGAGGCCCGTCATGGAAGGAGAGGATTTTTACATTGCCCCCTCGGGAAAAGTCCCCTGCTTCATTCAGGCGGCGGGGATCCTCTCTCCGGGGCTTACCGCCTCCCCCGCCGTCGGGGAGCTGATCCGGGATCTGCTGGAAAAGGAGGGGCTTGTTCTGGAGAAAAATCCGGACTTCCTCGACTCTCTTCCGGAACGGAAAACCCTGCGGGAGATGACGGATGAGGAGGCGGACGAAATGCACAAAAAGGATCCCGCCTGGACGAAAATCGTCTGCCGCTGCGAAAAGATCTCCGAAGCGGAGATCGTGGAGGCCATCCGCAAGGGCCATACCACGCTGGACGGGATCAAATTCTATACGAGAAGCGGCATGGGCCGTTGTCAGGGGGGATTCTGTTCGGGGAAAATCCTGGAGATCCTTGCCAGAGAGACGGGAAAAAGCATACCCGAACTTACGAAAAGGGGCGAAAAAAGCTTCCTCACCTGCGGTCCCCTGACCGCACCCGGGAAAGAAGGTGAAAAAAGATGAACTTTCTTCGATGCGATTGCGCCGTCATCGGCGCGGGGGCCGCGGGACTCTGTGCGGGAGCCCGGGCGGCGAAAGGGGGGCTCACGACCTTCGTCATCGACCGGGAAAGCCACCCCGGCGGCGTACTTCTGCAGTGCATCCACAATGGATTCGGTCTCCACTATTTCAAGGAACAGCTCACCGGGCCGGAATATGCGCAGAAGAGTGCAAAAATGGCAGAGGAAGCAGGGGCAAAACTCCTGCTGGAAACTTTTGTCATGGAGATCCGGGAGGAAGAGAAACAGGAAAAAACGCTTGTTCTCTATTCCGGGAAGGACGGGGTCACGCTTCTGCGGGCAAAAACCGTGATCCTTGCCATGGGATGCCGGGAAAGATGCCGGGGCAATCTGGGGATCCCCGGAGACCGGGTCGCCGGGATCTATACGGCGGGCGCGGCGCAGAAACTTCTCAACATGGAAGGCATTCTTCCCGGCAAAACCGCGGTGATCGCGGGAAGCGGGGATATCGGACTCATCATGGCCCGGCGCCTTTCCTGGTGCGGAGTGAAGGTGAAGCTGGTCACGGAGATCATGCCCTATCCCGCAGGATTGAGCAGGAATATCGCCCAGTGTCTGGAGGATTTCCATATCCCGCTGCGTCTTTCCACCGCCCTGACGGGGATCCATGGGAAGGACCGGGTGGAGTATGTGACGATCGCTCCCCTCGCGGAGGGGAAACCGGACCTTTCGAGGGAAGAAAAGATCTCCTGCGATACCGTTCTTTTTTCCGTTGGGCTCGTGCCGGAAAACGAACTTTCCAAAGCCTGCAAAGTAAAGCTCCACCCCGTTACCAACGGCCCTGTTGCGGACAGCAACTGCATGACGAATGTTCCCGGCATCTTCGCCTGCGGGAACGTCCTGCACGTCCACGATCTGGTGGATTTCGTTTCTCTGGAGGCGGAACGGGCGGCGGATCACTGCATCGAATATGTGACCCGTCTCCGGAAGGGGGAAGAGCCGGTCCCGTCGGGAGGCCGCCACGCCGTCGTCCCCGCCGGAGAACTGCGCTACGTTCTCCCCTGCTCCTGCGGAGAGGGAGAGGAGGTCTGTTTTTCCATGAGAAGCTCCTCCGTGAGGAAAAAGGCCCTTCTGCGGATCGCCTGCGGGGGAAAGGTTCTTGCGGAAAAAAGTCTCCGCTACGTCAAGCCTGCGGAAATGATCTCCTTTACTCTGCCCGCCGAAAAGACCGCTTCTCTGCCCGAAGGAGCGGAGCTCATGGTAACTCTCCTCCCGCAGGAGGAAAACGGAAAGGAAAAATGATGGAAAAATCCGAAAATCCCTTCGTGCGCAGCATGGTCTGCATCATGTGTCCCGCCTCCTGCCGACTGGAAGTAAGCAAAGGGGCCAATGGAGAATATCTCGTTTCCGGCAACAACTGTCAGGGAGGGAAAAACTACGCCCTGAACGAAATGCGCGACCCCAAAAGGATCGTCACCGCCGTGGTGCGTTCCGATTCGAAAATCGTTCCCTGTATTCCCGTCAAGACGGACTTCCCCCTGAAAATGACGCTTATCGACGATCTGTTAAGCGAACTTTTTTCCATGAAGGTGACCGTTCCCGTGCACTGCGGAGACGTGCTCTTGAGGGACTACAGGGGAACGGGGGTATCCGTTCTTGCGACAAGAAGCGTGGAAAAGTAGGCGGAGAAGGGAAAAAGCCCCTACTTCACGAACAGGTCCGCCTGATGCAGATAGCAGAGGAAATCCTCCCGCGTCTGGTCGTGAACTCCCGTACGGTAATGGAAGGAGATGTCGCCGTAAACGCACTCGTCGGGGGAGAGCATCTCTTCCCGCCGGAACCCTTCGGAACCGAAAAGTTCATAAACGGGACTTGCCGCTTTGCAGGCGAGGAATTCCCCTTTGGGATCGGCGTAGGGATCTTTCGTGGCCGTTCCCACCGCCAGCGGACGGGGAGCGATCAGCGCAAGAAGCTCATGCTGATCTATGGGGAGGAGCTCCTCCTTGAAAATAAAATCGGCCGTTTTGTCGATGAACCAGCAGGCGGTGTTGCCTTCCCTTCTCTCGAAGAACCGGTGCTGGGAGAGATTTTCCCCGATCTTGCGCTTGTGCAGACACCCGCCGCCGCAGCCGGAATCGTTGGAAATGACCATGGCGAACCGCCGGTCCAGCGCCCCCGCCCACAAGGCGGTCTTCCCCAGCCGGGAGTGCCCGTGGAGGATGACCTTGTCTTTGTCGATCTCCGGAACGCTTTCCAGACAGTCCATGGCCCGGGAAAGTCCCCACGCCCAGGCGCCGATGACGGAATATTTTTCCCGGATGCGGTCATACTGTTCCGGTTCGAAAAAGAGTTTGAAAATGCTGCTCCCTTCCGAAAACATCCGGTCGAAATAGATGTCGTGATAACAGATGGTGGCGGAAGCGTAACCCCGTTCCATAAGAAGTTCATGCTGCCAGCGCTCCTTCTGCACCCCCCGTTCATTGCAGACGAAAGCGCCCTCCGGATCCCTGCCCGTAAACAGCACATCCTCCTCGGCAGTCGTGGCATGATTCCCCTTGAAATTCAGCCCCAGAAAAACCGGGACTTTCCCTTTCTTCGCCGCATCGGAGGG
>JAGAEF010000218.1 GCA_017613255.1 Lentisphaeria bacterium | reverse complement strand
TTTCGGTGTCGAGCGTGCCGTCGGGGCGCGGCACCATGTAGAAGCCGGAGGGCCGCGCCGCGCCGCTGAATTTATTCATCCGGGCGCAGCCGATCGAGTGGCCGCTTTTGCCGTGGAAGTCCATGAAGCAGGAGAGGAACTCATGCTTGCCGGTGGCGGCGCGGCAGGTGCGCAGCCCCGCTTCCACCGCGGCGGTGCCGCAGTCATAAAGCTGGAAGCATTTCAGATCGCCGGGCAGGGTTGCGGCCATCTTTTCCAGAAGTTTCACCTTGATTTCGGTGGTGAAATCGTGGCAGTTCATGAGCTTTTTCGCATATTTGGCCACCGCTTCGGAGATCTTGGGGTGGCAGTGCCCCAGCGTGGTCACGTAGATGCCGCTGGAAAAGTCGATATACTGATTGCCGTCGGCGTCTTCCATCATGCAGCCCTGACCTTTTTCGAAGGCCACGGGGAACAGTCTCACCTGTCCGGAAATGCCCCGGTAATACTGCGCCGCGCGGGAGTGAAGCTCCTTGCTGCGGGGGCCGGGGATCTCGTCGGTGACCAGACGGGGGATCTTGTTGAGGTCAAGCTGATAGGGTGCCGGATTGTACTTTCCCATGATTTTTTCCTTTCTTTGGGGTTGGTGTATTTCCGCTCTCGAACGATTGCCTTTTTCTACAATACCCCGCGCAAAGGGAGAAAACAAGGGAAAAACCTCTCCGGGGGCTGTTTTTTTTCACACGGGATGTTATTTTTTAACATCCGGTCTTACTGCAGAGCTCCTCAAAGAGTTCCGCCACCTCCCTTGCGGGCGCGGAAGTGGCGAGGAAGGAAGAGGATTCATTCTGGATGCACTGGAGGCGGGGCGCCTTTTTCAGCAGTCCCATGATATGATCCCAGTCGATATTGCCTTTGCCGGGCAGCAGATGCTCGTCCTTCAGTCCGTGGTTGTCGTGGAGGTGGCAGTTCACCACGTAAGGAAGCATCTTCTCCAGGATCTGGTCGTCCTGGGGGATCTCTTCCGGAGAGTCCCACCAGATCCTTGCGGGGGAGTTTTCGCTTCTGGCGAACTTCATGATGTTGGCGTGGCCGGAATCATAGCAGAGTCCGAGGTTTTTGCTGGGGAATTTTTCCATGGCGAGAACAAGTTCGTTGCCCGTGTTGGGGACCGTCCAGATGTTTTCCAGAGCAAGGATGATTCCCTGCTTTTCCGCTTCGGGAAGGAGAACGTCCAGAGAGCGGTACATGGCCTCCCTGTAGACGCCTGCAGGCAGGCTCCGGTCGAAGTTGTTGCCCGTATGCACCGTAAGGGTTTTCACCCCGAAGTCGGCGGCAATGCGGATTTCCAGTTTCAGATAGTCCAGCATGAAGGGCCGCTTTGCCTCGATGGGATAGGAGGGGCAAAGGGGATCGGGGAAGTGGGCGTGTCCGTCCACAAAGGTGATCCCGGTTTCTCCGGCGACCTTGAGAAGTTTTTCCGGAAGGAAGGGGTCTTTCAGGCACGCAGGCATGAGGGAGCTTTCCAGTACAAGGTTCCGGATCCCGGACTCGGCGAAATGCCGGAAAAGATAGGGACGGAAATTTTCCTCCATGGAATTGATTCTGGCAACGTGGGTGACGGGTACGAACGACATGGGAACTCCTCCTTGTATTGTGCGTGGAACATGCGCTTTTGTCTGCTTTCCGGTCCGGATGCGGGGAAGAATATACCTTTCCCCGGGAAGAAAATCAAGGGGAAAACCCTTCCCGGAGCACCGGACGGAACGGAAAAAGGCGGAAATTAACCGAAAATGGCACATTTTTAACCGGGAAAGGGAAAAAACTCCGGAAAAGTTCGGGAAATGACTTGCTTTTCGCGAGATGAGGGGCTATATTGGAGGGCAGGAGAGAAAAAACGGGTCTGCATTGCTCCTCCGGGGAAGTTTCCGGCAGGGGTGTGACCCGGAACAAAAAATATCAATGGAGCGTAAAAATGACAAAAAGAGATCTCGTGGTCAAAATCGCAGCGGAAACCAATCTGATTCAGGCGGACGTCGCCGAAGTCGTGCAGAAAACCCTGGACTACATTGCCGATGAGCTGGTGGCCGGACGCGATATCGAACTGCGGAATTTCGGTGTGTTCGAGATCAAGATCCGCAAGGGCCGCGTGGGCCGCAACCCCAACAAGCCCGCCGTCGCCATTGCCATTCCGGAGCGTGCCGTCGTCAAGTTCAGAGCGGGCAAGGAACTCAAGGCCCGTATCGCCAAGCTTGCCAAGGCCAAAAAGTAAGTCTTTCTTCACTTCAGAAAGCATCTGTGCTCCGGAAAACCCGGCGACAGGTGCTTTTTGTTTTTTTGAACAGGAGATTCCACAATGGCGAAGAATTCAGCCCCCCCTCCGGGAACAGGGGATATCTTCCCGGAAGAGATCGGCTCCTGGCTGGCCATCGAAAACGGCGCCAGAGAGATCTTCAGGCGTTACGGGTACGGAGAGATCCGCACGCCCGTTTTCGAGTACACGGAAGTTTTCCAGCGGGGTCTGGGGGATGAAACGGAAGTGGTGAAGAAGGAGATGTACACCTTCGAGGACCGGGGCGGCAGAAGCCTTACCCTGCGTCCGGAAGGCACTGCAGGCGTCATGCGCGCCCTTTCCGGGACGGAGGCGCTCAACGGCGTGGAAACCCGCGTCTTCTACATGGGTTCCATGTTCCGCGGGGAACGTCCCTCCGCCGGAAGAAGAAGGGAGTTCCATCAGATCGGCGTGGAAAATGCCGGAAGAGTCTCCCCCGCGCTGGATGCGGAATCCATCACCCTTCTTGCCCGCCTTCTGGACCATGTGGGCGCTTCCGGTTACCAGATCCTGCTCAACACCCGTGGGGTGAAAGAGGATCGGAAAGAGGCGGAACAGGCCCTGCGGGAGCACTTTTCCTCCGTCATAGACAGCATGTGCGAGGACTGCCGGGAACGGCTGAACCGCAACGTGTGGCGCATCCTGGACTGCAAACAGCCCCAGTGCCAGTGCCATATCGAATCCGCGCCGGATGCGGCATCCCTTTTCGGACAGGCGTCGAAAGATTATTTCAAGGAGGTCTGCGACATCCTGTCCGATCTATCCATCCCCTTCCGCGTCGAGCCCAGACTGGTGCGGGGGCTGGATTACTACGTGCACACGGTTTTCGAACTCACCCACCCCGGACTGGGGGGCCAGAGCGCCATTGCCGGAGGCGGCAGGTACGAGCTTGCCGTTCCCGGACTCAACCGGCCCATCGTGGGCGTGGGATTCGCCGCCGGCGTGGAGCGGCTCCTCATGGCCAGAGAGTACAACAAAGTTCCCTCCATCCCGCCGGAACGCCCGAAAGTGTATCTGGTCTCCCTGGGGAAAAGCGCGCTGCGTTACAACATCCGTCTTGCGGATCTTCTCCGGTCGAAGGGGGTCCACACCATGCTGGAAGCCGAGGAAAAAAGCATGAAGTCCCAGATGCGTTCCGCGGACCGCCTGAAAGCGGAAAACGTGCTCATCCTCGGGGAAAACGAGCTTGCCGCGGGCTCCTGCGTGCTCAAGAACATGGCCGACGGCAGTCAGAAGAACATCCCTCTGGACAAGGTCCCTGCGGAGTTCTGCAAAGAAGACGTTTCCTTGTCCGGAAAGCCGCCCGCATGATGAATACGCTCACCTTCGACGTCAATATCGAAAGCAGTTACACGATCCCCACCCCGGCGGAGATCCATGCGGAACTGCCCCTCTCCCCGGAGCAGGCCTACAAGGTTTGCGCCTTCCGGGAGACGGTGCGGAACATCGTGACCAGAAAGGATCCCCGGATCCTCGTGGTGACCGGGCCCTGCTCCATCGACGATACTTCCGCGGCGGAGGAGTATGCCGTCCGCCTTGCGGAACTGGCCGGAAAGGTGAAAGACAAGATGTTCGTGGTCATGCGGACCTACTTCGAAAAACCCCGCACGACGCTGGGGTGGAAGGGATTCGTGTACGATCCTCTTCTGGACAACACCTTCAACATGGAAAAGGGGCTGCGTTCCAGCAGGAAACTTCTGCTTAAACTGGTGGATCTTTCCCTGCCTTCGGCCACCGAGTTCCTGGATCCCCTCATCCCCCAGTATTTTTCCGACCTCATTTCCTGGGCGGCCATCGGGGCAAGGACCGTGGAATCCCAGACCCACCGGCAGCTTGCCAGCGGGCTTTCCATGCCTGTGGGGTTCAAGAACGCCACCGACGGATCCATCAACGTGGCCGTGGAGGCCATCCTCACCGCCCGTTCCCGCCACGCCTTTCTGGGGATCAGCAACGACGGACGCACCGCCGTTTTCTCCACCAAGGGAAATCCCTTCTGCCATGTGGTGCTGCGGGGAAGCTCCCAGATGCCCAACTTCGGTTCGGAAAATGTGGCCTATGCCGTGGAGCTCATGCGGAAACGGGGGGTGATCCCCTCCATCGTGGTGGACTGCAGTCACGGCAACTCCCGGAAGGACCCCCTGAAGCAGAAAGGGGTGCTTTCCGACGTGATTTCCCAGATCGTTTCCGGGCAGAAGGCTCTTGCCGGAGTCATGCTGGAAAGTTATCTCACCACCGGCCGTCAGGAGGTGTCCGAAAGGACAAAGGCTACTCTCGGACTTTCCGTCACCGACGGGTGTCTGTGATGGGAAGAGACCTCTTCCCTGCTTCTGGAAGCCTATGCGCGTCTGCCCTGAACAAAACCCACTCAAGGAGAAACCATGGCGGGTCCCGACAAAGAACTGTTGAAAAGATATCAGGATGAACAGGCGAAACGCACCTTCGTCTTTCTCCCCACGCTGGACCTCTATGTGCTCCGGGAGTTCCTGATCCCCTTCTCCGTGCTGATCTTCGCCTTTCTCCTGCTCTTCCTCATCGGAGACATTTTCAACGACCTCAGCGATTTTCTGGAAAGCAAACACGCCACCGTGGGCATGGCGGTAAAGTTTTTCCTGCTGAAAATGCCCCAGAACATCCGTTTCGTCCTGCCCATATCCATTCTGCTGGCCTGCATGTACACCTTCGCCAATTTCGGGCGCAACAACGAGATCGCCGCCATGCGCTCTTCCGGCATGTCCCTGCTGCGGTGCGGACTTTCCATGTACATCGTCGGCTTTCTGGTGATGCTGGTCACCTTCTGGTTCAACGAGCAGGTGATCCCCTACACGACTCTGGAGGCCGTGTACCTCAAGAAGAAGGCGGAGGATCCCAACTATGACGCAAGGCAGTATACCATGCTCCAGTACCGCAGCGCGGACAAGATGCGGGACTGGCTGTTCCAGAATTTCACTTCCGACGGCGAGCATCAGGACGTGATCCTCAAGCGGTACATCTTCTCCCGGGACGGTTCCAAGCTTCTGGACTGGGACATCCGGGCAAAAAGCGCCCGGTTCGAAAACGGAAAGGGGTGGCTTTTCACCAATGCGGTGCTTACCCCCTACAATCACAAACTGCGCCTTGCCGGGACCCCGGAAAGACACGAAAAGATCCTCATTCCCCAGAAGGAGGTCCCGGAACAGCCCGAGGACATCGCCAACGCGGTGAAGCCCCCCGAGGAACTGCCCGCAAAGGTGCTCATCCACATGCTGGGGGACAATCAGACCATGGTGCCCACGCTCCGGGCCATGTATCTTACGTACCTTTACTACCGTCTCGCCTTCCCCACGGTGTGCTTCCTGTGCGTGTTTCTGGCTCTGCCGCTGGCGGCGAAGAACGAAAGAAGCGGCGTATTCCTTTCCATCGCCTTTGCCGTGGGGATCGTGGTGGCCTATCAGGTGCTCACCGAGATCTTCATGATTTTGGGAAAAAGCGGGATCGTCCCTCCCATCGTGGGCGGGCTGGGGCCGACGGTGGGATTCCTCATCTACAGCTGGTTCGGGATCATCCGCAAGGCCGGATAAGGGAAAAAGAAAAAGTTTTTGCAAGATTTCTCCATTCCGGTGTTGAAAAATGAGCCGATATGGTTTACTATAATAGATATGGCAAAATTCCGCAGGGGAAAAGGGGGAGTGTTCTCCTTTTCCCGTCGGGGAGAATAAGAGAGAGCAACGGCATAAAATAGAAAAAGGGAGGACAGGAACCGTGAACAAGAAACTTTTCATTACTTCTACCGTGCTTGCCGCCGTTTCCGGCGGGATGGTCTTCATGACAGGATGCCAGACGGAAGAACCCATGCCTCCGGGCGTGTACATCCGTCCGGTGGAAAAGGACCCGGAGCGCGTGGAGGTTCCCAAACAGACCCCTGCGCCCGCGCCTGTGGATCCCGGGCTCGAACCCGCGCCCGTCCCCCCGCCTGCTCCTGCTCCTGCGCCCGTTCCTGCGGCAAGGAAGACCGCCCCCGCAAAGCGTCCTCCCCGCAAGGCGGAGTTCCGCAAGGAGGCCGTGGAGTACATCGTGAAGAAGAACGACAATCTTTCCTCCATTGCCCACAGATACGGCGTCAAGGTGAGCGAACTCAAGAAGTACAACCATCTCAAGAAGGACGTGATCCATCCCAAACAGCGCCTCATGATCCCGCCCACGAACGAGACCGCCGGATCCGCGCCGGAAAAGTCCGCCGTCAAGAGCGGTCCCAAGGGGAAGAGCGCCGCGCCTGCGGGCAGGAAGGGCAGAAAGAGTGCCGCCATTCCCGCCGACGGGATCCATAAGGTGAAACCCCGGGAGAACTTCACCACCATCGCCCGCATGTACGGGATCACCGTTGCCGACCTCGTGGTGGCCAATCCCGGCGTGAATTCCGCAAAACTGAAAGTGGGACAGTCCCTCAAGATCGTTGCCGGCGCCGGGAAATCCGCGCAGGGAGAACTTGCCCTGCCTCCCGCCAGGAACGAAAAGAAAGCCGTGAAGGCCGCGGAAAAGAAGGCCCCCAAGGCAAAGAAGGAAGAGAAGGCTCAGCCCGCCGAGAAGAAGGAGAGCAAAAAGAGCGCTGCGCCCGCCAAAGGCTCCGCAGGCGCCCCTCCCGATGACGATCCTTTCAACGGGATCCAGAGCCCTGAGGAGGCCGCCGCCGCTCCTGCGGCCAAACCTGCGCCCGCGCCTGCAGCTC
>JAGAEF010000217.1 GCA_017613255.1 Lentisphaeria bacterium | reverse complement strand
GTATTCCCAGTCTCCCCAGCCCGGACTTGGCTTCATCCGCCGTGTTTTTTCGCTCTGCGTTTTCCCGCCGCACCCTGCCTATCCGGCCTACTCCCCAGCCTCGGCTGGAAACGTGAGAAGTGTTTTTCTGCCAGTCTCTCCCCTCTTGAGACTTGAAGCTTGCACTTGAGACTTTCCGGTGTTTTTTCGCTCTGCGTTTTCCTGCAAAATGCTTCAGATCGCCCTGGAACGTTTTTGCAGAAAAGAACGAAGTCATGTATGTTTATCCCCGTTTTCCTCAGGAATGAAGAGAAAATCCGTATCGGATATCTTCCGGCGGATATATCCGTAACGGTGGAAGAATTGGATCAGGCGTTTCAACGATTCCCGGTTAAGCGCTTCACACCAGACGACAGGCCGTTTCTCCGAAATCGTTTTCTCCGCGCCGAGAAGAACATCCATTTCGGCCCCCTCCACATCGATTTTGATGAAATCGATCCGCGGAATTTCCAGGGAATCCAGAGAAAGGACGTTATAGGCGCCTTTCGGGGATTCCCGAAAAGAGGTCCCCCCGCAGTTGTCCGTTTGGAACGACGTTATGGCACAGGTCCCTTTGGATTTGCCCAGACAGACGTTATGCAGTTCCACTTTCTCCGAGAGATCGTTGATCGTCACGTTCCGCCGGAGGATTTCGAATACGTGCTTCTGCGGTTCGAAGGCATAACCTTTTTCCGCATTGCAGACCTTCGAGAAGAAGACGACGTGATTGCCGATATTCGCCCCGATGTCGGCATAAACCATCCCTTCCCGCAGATACGGTCTCACTTTCCGTAGGAGACCGACCTCGTAAAAACTGCTTGTCGATGCAATGGTGTTTTGGATCGAATCGTAACAGGCGCAGGGGAGGAAAAAGCGGCAGATGTGATCTTCATACGAAAAATCGATCGTCATATCCTTTTGATGCAGCAGCACAAAAAGCAGTGTCGCATTTTGTGTTTTCAGATCGATCAGATACTGTGCAATCCGTTCTCTCTGACGATAAGAGGGGAACAACATCAGCAGTTTGTGGAGCATCGGGTCTGTCCTTTCTTTTTTATTCTGTTTTTCGCGGCCGCAACGCGTGTTCCGTGGGCGCGAAGGCATCCTTCAAGTCGTTCAACGATTGCGCTGAAATTTCGTCTGCCAGCGCGGCAAGTGCTCCGGTCATCCGGTCATATTCCCTGTCGTCCATCCGGATGGCGGTAAGCAGTCCTTCCCTGATGTTCTCTCCGTATACGACCGCGTTCCCGCGGGAAGTCCGGCGGGAAACTTTCCCGCGCTCCACGAAATTCCCGGAAAAGTTTTGCCGACCATATTTCTTCATCCGTGAGACCCGCCTCGCCTTATTTTCTCCCCACCGAAACGACAACGATACATTAATCTATACCGCAAAGCGGCAATAATCAAGTCCGGGACTTCTTCCGGAATAACTTTTGAGACTTTCCCGTGCCTTTTCTCCCGGCGTTCCCAAAGCGCCTTTCCGCCGTCACTCTCCGATGCAGACCCGTTTTCACAAACTTTCGGCGATGC
Source organism: Lentisphaeria bacterium (assembly GCA_017613255.1). GTDB lineage: Bacteria > Verrucomicrobiota > Lentisphaeria > Victivallales > UBA1829 > RGIG5327. The sequence goes on along the minus strand of JAGAEF010000217.1, from coordinate 5,369 downwards.
CCCGCAGGGCGCTTTTCGTGCGGGCGACAATGGTCTCTTTTTCCTTTTCCAGCTCTCCGGGGAGACTTAAGAACGAGATCACGCCCAGAAGGAGATCTTCCCTTTTCACCGGGATGGACAAGGTGTCGAAGGGGTAGTCGGCATCTTTTTTCAGCTGGCCGTGAATGTAGCTGCAGCCGTATTTCCGATACTGTTTTTTCAGCTCCAGGAAGACGGGGCGGGTTTTGGCGTCCAGAAGGCGGTTCTGTTCCCGCAGGGGACTTTCCGCAAGGAAGATCGCGCTCACCGAGGCGATCATTTTTAGCGGGGAGCGGAAGCCCGGCTCGGAAAAATTCAGCAGGCCCGTACGGCATTGCGCCGAACAGACGTTGACGAATCCGTCCCCGTCCCGCACGGAAAATTTCGCGGAAAACCCGATCTGATTGGCAAGGTTGTTCATGGCGGGCTGAAGGTGCTTGTAGCGCTCCACGCGGAATCGCACTTTTTCCGCCGCGCGGCTGATCCCCGGCGCGATCTCGTAGCGGTTGCCGGAACGTTTTTCCAGCCAGCCCCGCTGAAGAAGCGTCGAGGCGATCCGGTAGCAGCTTGCCTGGGCGATCCCCAGATTTTTCTGCAGTTCCGGGAGGGGGACCGATGAATCGCTGGCCCCGATATACTCCAGAATGTCCAACGCCTTTTCCAGCATGGGGACCGTATTCTTTTTCTCCATGAAGCACCTCTTTTTATTCTCTATTGATAAATAATATACCCCGTCCCGCTTTTTTTTCAAATTTTTTCTTTTCCGACTTGTTTTTGGCAAAAGAGCATTTATATTTGCTTTTAGGTAGGAATTTATTTTATTCAATAGAGAATAGAAAGCGTGCGAATATGGTTTTGTCGGAAAATTTTCTGCTGAAGGATCCTCTTGCTCTCCACCTGTATGAGAAGGTGAAAGATCTCCCGGTGATCGACTGGCACAATCACCTCTGCGTCCATGACCTTGCCGCGGACCGGAAATATGCAAATCTCACGGAACTGTGGGTGGAAGCGGACCCCTACAAGCACCGGGCCATGCGGATCTGCGGCGTGCCGGAAAAATACATCACCGGACAGGCTTCGCCCCGGGAAAAATTTCAGGCGTGGAGCAAGGTCCTTCCGCTTCTTGCGGGGAATCCGCTTTATCACTGGAGCCAGCTGGAGCTCAAAAGAGTTTTCGGCGTGGAGGAGGAGCTTGACGAATCTTCCGCGGAGAGAATTTGGCGCATAGCCAATGAAAAACTTTCCCTGCCCGCATTCTCCGCCCGGGGGATCCTGAAGCGCTTTTCCATCGAATACGCTTCCCCCTGCGCCGCCATCGGGGATGATCTCAAGGATTTTTCCGGTCTGGAGGGGTTTTCCCCCTCTCTCCGGGGGGACGATCTCTTTCTTCTCTCTTCGGCGCTGTTCAAAGAAGCGGAAACTTTGGAGGAACTTCGCGCCGTACTCCGGGAAAGAGTGAAAAAATTCCACGATGCGGGCTGCCGTTTTGCCGATCACGCGCTGGATGCCCCTTTTTCCTGCGTTCCGGAGGATGGAAAGAATGAAGAACGGTTTGTCCGGTTCAAGCGCGGCACGCTTCCGGAAGGGGAAAGACGTGCTCTTTCCTGGGCTGTGTTGCGGTTCCTCGCCTCTCTTTACGGGGAAAGGAACTGGACCATGCAGCTGCATATCGGCGCCTTGCGGGCGACCAGTTCCCGTCTGCGGCAGGCGGCGGGGCCCGCGGGCGGCTATGCGGGGATCGGTGCCCCCTGCGATACGGGCGCGCTCGCAAAATTACTGGACGATCTGGAAAAGTCCCCTTCGGGACTTCCCCGCACCATCCTTTATACCCTCAATCCCGCCGATCACGCGCCCTTTGCCGTCCTGAGCGGCTCCTTTCCGGGGGAGGGGGAGCAGGGCAAGGTCACTCTTGGTCCTGCGTGGTGGTATTGCGACCACATCCACGGCATGAAGGATTGTTTCGAAAAGATCGCCGCCTACGGCGTGCTGTCGGTCTTTCCCGGCATGACCACGGATTCCCGCAGTCCGCTTTCCTTCGTCCGGCATGAGTATTTCCGGCGGGTCTTCTGCGCGTTCCTTGCGGAAAAGGCGGCGCGCGACGAAATGCCATCCGACTTCGAAATTCTGAAAAATCTTGCGGAAAAAGTGTGTTACAGCAATGCGAAAGCCTTTCTTTGCGCTCAAAAAAATAAAGGAGAAAACAAAGGATCTGGAAAGACCGTGTGGCCGTCATTACCGGGGCGGGGGGTACTTTGTGTTCGGAGATCGCCATCCATCTTGCGGAAAAAGGGATGAAGACCGTCCTTGTGGGAAGGACCGCTTCCAAACTGGAAAAGACGGCGGAAAAGATCCGGAGCATCAACGGGACAGCCCGCATCGAAAGCGGGGATGTGAATGATGAAGCGCAGATGAAGGCCATCGGCGACCGCGTTGCGGCGGAATGGGGCCCCTGCCGGATCCTCATCAACGGAGCCGGCGGCAATCATATCGACGCGCTTACCACAAATACCGCCTTCGATCCCAGGGAGATCACCGACGAAAAACCCGAAGAGATGCGGGGATTTTTCGATCTGGATATGGAACTCTTCAAATGGGTGCTGAACACCAATACGGTAGGGACCGTGATCCCCTGCCGGGTCTTCGGGCGCCAGATGGCTTCCGCAGGCGGAGGCGCTATCCTCAATTTCGGCTCCATGAACACTTTTCGCCCCTTGAGCCGCATTCCCGCCTACGCCATGAGCAAGGCCGCTATCGCCAACTTCACCATGTGGCTTGCCGCCTATTTTGCGCCTGCGAAGATCCGGGTCAATGCGGTCGCCCCCGGATTCTTCGTCAACGAGAGAAGCATAAAATATCTGCGGACGCCGGAGGGCGGGCTTTCCCCCAGAGGCGAAAACGTCATGCACCACACCCCCATGGGGCGGTTCGGCGAAGCAAAGGAACTTCTGGGGTGCGTGGACTTCCTCCTCGACGACGACAAGGCCTCCTTCGTCACCGGGATCACCGTTCCCGTGGACGGGGGATTCCTTTCCAGCACGGGGGTGTAAATGAAACTTGCCCTGATGCTTCCGGTCAAGCCCGATCTCCAGTGGGCTCTTGCCTCCCAGCTGGGAGTGAAATACGCCGTCACCAAGGCCGCGCCCGAGTTAAGCGGGCTTGCCGATCCTTCCGATTTTGCGGCGCTCAAAACCGTCCGGGACCGTTTCGCGGAGGCGGGGTTTTCTCTCTATGCGCTGGAAGGGGATGAGTTCGATATGTCCCGGATCAAACTGGGGCTTCCGGGACGGGACGGGGATCTGGAAAAGTACCGGAAAATGCTCTCCAACATGGGCCGACTGGGGCTGAAACTTCTTTGCCTCAACTTCATGGCGGGCGTGGGCTGGTTCCGCTCCCGCAACGATTTGAAGGAGCGGGGCGGGGCGCTGACCAGCGGATTCGATCTTAACGAGATCGACAATAAAGTCCCCCTCCGGATCACCGAAGAACAGCTGTGGAAAAATTTCGAATATTTCCTCAAGGCGGTCCTTCCCGCTGCCGAGGAGGCCGGCGTGAAACTGGGGCTCCATCCGGACGATCCGCCTGTTTCGCCTCTTCTGGGCTACTCCCGGATCCTCACCAGCGCGGATGCCTACCGGAAAGTGCTGAAGTCGAGCGACAGCCCCAGTCTGGGCATCACCTTCTGTCAGGCCACCTTCCGGGCCATGGGGGAAGATGTGTTCGAACTGATCCGGGAGTTCGGCAAAAGGATCTTTTTCCTGCATTTCCGGGATGTTTCCGGCACACGGGAAAAATTCCGGGAGACCTTCCACGACAACGGCCCCACCGACATGGCCAAACTGCTTCGCATGACGGAAAAGTACGCGCCGGACTGCCTGATCCGCCCCGACCACACGCCCACCATGGCGGGGGAAAGCAATGAAAAATTCGGCTACACCATGCAGGGGAATCTGTTTGCCGTGGGCTACATCAAGGGCATTATGGACGCTTTGGAGCTGCCTCTTTCCTAGGAGGAACGGCAGCCGAAAAAACGATTTTGTTTTCCAAGGAACGAAGGAGAAAAATATGGACGAAAAGAGAGAAAAGGAACTGGGATTTGCCGCACAGCTGCCGGAAGTCGGACACGTTCTGCTCCGGGACTGTCACCCCCGGATGGACGAACTGGAAACGTATGACGAAATGTTTTTCGATCCCGTGTACGACGGATTCGACAAGGATCTGGAGTATATCGGAGATCTCCCTTACCGCACCAGCCGGGAAGTGAAGGATTCCCGCCTCGGCGTGGGATTCGAACTTCTGGACCACAGAACCGGCTATGATTTCAGGAAAGTTCTGCCCTTTGCCCGGAACTCCGGCGTGAAATGGGCGCGGCTCCAATCCGGCTGGCAGAGGGCGGAAAAGGAGCCCGGCAAGTACGATTTCGCCTGGCTGGACGAGATCGTGGACGGTCTGCTGGACGCCGGGATCCGTCCGTGGTTCTCCCTCGGTTTCGGCAATCCCCTTTACATGGACGGCGCCGAAGCCATTCCGCCGAAGGGCAATTATTTCTACTCTCCCGTCCGCTTCGGGGAAAAGGGGATCCGGGGCTGGACCAATTACTGCAAGGCCATGGCGGAACACTTCAAGACCCGAGTCTTTTACTGGGAAGTCTGGAACGAACCCAACGCGGGCTTCATGCGCAAACCCTTCCAGGGAAACAAAATGATTTTGGAGCCTCCGGAGCTCTATGCGGAACTCGTGGCGATCACGGAAAAGGCGATCCATGAGGTCCAGAAGGAGGCCAAGATCATCGGAGGAGCCATTTCCGGAGGAAATCTGGGGATCTCCTGCTATATGCACGGTCTGTTCCGGTGCGGGATCGCCGACCACATCGACATTTTTTCCTATCACCCATACAGCACGATTCCCGAACTCTATTTCCCGGAAAATTTCCAGTTCATTCAGAGTCTGATCAAGGAAAGCGGCCGCCCCATACAGATCTGGCAGGGGGAAAACGGCCGCCCCTCCAACTCCGCACGGCTCCGCCGGGGCTGGAAGGCCACGGAAGGCAGTCAGGCAAGGTACCTCACGAGACGGTATCTCACCGATCTGCGTCTGGGCGCGGATATGACCTCCTACTTCCTCATCTGCGACATCGGCAACAGCTATGCCGGAAAAGGGCAGGTGCACGCCCAGGGGGTGATCGACGCCACCGATCCGGACAACTACCGCCCGAAACTTTCCTTCCGCGCCATGCAGAGCATGGCCTATCTCTTCGATTCGGAAACAAAAAGGATGCGGGACAGCTTCGAACTTGTTCCCATGCAGGGCTGGGGCCGCACCACCCTGCCCATAGAGTATGCATCCGGAATTAC
>JAGAEF010000022.1 GCA_017613255.1 Lentisphaeria bacterium | reverse complement strand
GGCGGGGAAGACCCCGTCCTTCACATGCAGGTTCCTCACATAGGGGCCCACCACTTCCAGCGCGTCCACAGGGTTTCCCCGTCCGTAGAGAATGAGGTTGGCCGTATCCAGATTCACGCCCAGATTGGGCATGGCAAGATCTTCGATGGTGCGCAGAAGCGTGAGCGGCGTCTCCTGCCCGGACTCGAACCAGAAGCCCAGCCCCAGCTCCATGCAGTGCCGCGCCACTTCATGAATGGCGTTGACGGTTTCCGGATAGAGTTCGTCCCGGGGATTTTCGGGAATGAAGCCGCAGTGGGTGATGATGGCGGGCGCGCCCAGCAGTTTGGCGAAATCCGCCCCTCTTTTGAGTTCATCCACCCGTTTCTGACGCAGGTCCCGGGGAACCAGCCCGCAGGTGACGGGGCCGTCGAAACTGTTCCAGACGATCCTTCCCGTGTAGCCCGCCCAGTAGGCCGCCATGCGCACTCCGGTATCCTCCAGCTGTTTTTTCGTCTCTTTGGCGAATTTTTCCGTAAGGAGACTCATATCCCAGCACTGGACCTGGGCGGTCTTGAGCCCGAAATCCGCAATGGCCTTGAAGGGGTTGGTGTCTTTCCGGAGCATGGCCAGAACCCCGATCTCCATGGGGGTCTTCTTCACTTCTTTTGCGGGAGTTTTTTTCGCTTTTGCCGTCATGATAAGTTCCTTTGTTTTTATATTACCAGTTTCTCAAACGGTCCGCCACATTCTTGATGGCGACTTCCCGGGGGATCCTGCCCGTAAAGTCCAGCGTTTCCAGATTGACATGGCAGTTTTTCTTCTGTTCCGGAGTGACGATGTCCCAGAAGGCCTTCAAGTCCATATCCCCCTCGCCGATGAGGATGTTGGCCCGGTATTTGCCGTCCCGGCTGGGGGAGGCGCCTTCCGTGGGCTTGTCGTAGATCTTCCAGTCCTTCAAATGGAAATGCACCACATAGTCCTTGATGAGTTCATAGGCCTTGAAGGGATCGCAGGCGGTGGCCGTATTGCCCTCGTCGAAGGTGACTTTCAGCCCCGGGGCGGCCTGCAGGATCTCCAGAACCTCTTCCCCCGTGACCACAGGGCTGGTCAGCATCCCCGTGCTTTCCAGCGTCAGGGTGAAGGGATATTTTTTCGCCTCCTCCGTGACGGTCACATAGTATTCCTTCCAGATCTTGTATCCTTCCGTCCTGTCTTTTCCCTCGATGGCGAAGGGGGGGATCATGACGATGGGCGCTTCCAGAACGGCGGCGTTGTCGAAGATGGTGCGGTATTCGTCCTTCCAGTCGGGAGAGCCTTTCTGGAACTTGTAGACGAAATCGGTGAAGGCCACGATCTTGAGACCCGCGTCATCGCTCAGTTTCTTGAGTTCCTTTGCCGGAGTGTTGTGGCAGGTGACCCAGTCCACCGCGTCGATCTGGGCAAGTTTTGCCGCGTTGATGGTTTCCTCGGGCGGCCGGGAGCACCCGATCATACAGGACATCATGCTTAAATTCATATTCTACCTCTGCTGGTTGGTTCTTTTATTTTCCCTGAAGCATTTTGGCAATGGAAGCGCAGCACTCGATGGAGTGGATGGCGTCCGCCCCCGTGCAGATCCCGGAATCCTCTCCCGTTTCGACGGACGTAATGAAGTTGGCAAGCTCCGTATAGTAGGGCCTGTCGTCGGCAAGATCGATCTGCCGGATCCCTTCGGGAGTGATGAGGCGGAGCGTGCCGGTTTCGCACAGAAGCGTCCCCTTTTCGAAGAAGGCGGAAAAGGAGCGGTGGAAGGGATAGGGGGAGGGGGGCACGAACCCGCCGTCGATCCTCACGTCGCATCCGGGATAACGGAACACGGCGGAGACCATGTTCCCGCCGAACTTGGAACAGAGGATCCTGTCCGGCAGGATCTCCAGAGGTTCCCCCAGACAGAATCTGGTGATATCCGCGTCATGGGAAAAGAGATCGAACAGGGCGCCCCCGGAAGCCTTGATGAATTCCGGATCCTTCCAGTTGCCCCAGGCGGGGATCCCGGTGATGCGGGAGAGCATGAGAAGCTCCAGCTTGCCCAGAGTCCCTTCCCGGATATAGTCGTGCAGCGTCCGGTACTCCTTCATGCAGCGGACCACATACCCTACGGCAAGTTTCCTCTTTTTCTCCTCCGCCGTGCGCACCATTTTCCTGCACTCTTCCGGGTCGATGGCGAAAGGCTTTTCCACCAGAACGTGGAATCCCTGTTCCAGGCAGTACATGACGGAAGAAAAATGCAGAAGAGTGGGAAGCGCAATGATGACCGCATCGGTCTTGACCTGCCGGAACGCTTCCTCCATGGTGGGGAAATGGGGGATGTCCTTCACGTCGGAAGAAGTGATGGTCACGGTGTTGTTGTTGCCCTTGATGGTGGCGAGCCGGTCGGCAGGGGGATAGGGATCCACGATGGCGGCCAGTTCCGCCCCGGGATGTCTGAGGATGTTCCCCGCATGGGTCTGCCCCATGAAACCGAACCCCACGACTGTGATTTTTACTGACATAAATACCTCCCCTTGTGACAGCGTAAAAATGATGACCGCCCCGCCTGTCCCTGCGCGGGGCGGGCGCAATCCTTCAATAACATAACGGCATTTGCCGAAATTGCAATAGGGGAAAGGAAGATAATCGCGGAAATTCCTTATGTTTCCCTCCGGAAGGGATCCTGTTTTTCTTTGAACGGAGCCGTCCGCCGGAAAAGAGGACCGACGTGCTTCCCAAGTTCTTTCATCTCCCGGAGAGGCCTCCTGGACCAGGGAACAAAGATTTTTTGCATTTTTTTCGGGAACGGGCTTGAAAAAGAGCGGAAAGGGGGTATATTAATCCCCAATCGCTCCGGCATAGCTCAGCGGTAGAGTAGGTGGCTGTTAACCACTTGGTCGCTGGTTCGAATCCAGCTGCCGGAGCCATTTTTAT
>JAGAEF010000216.1 GCA_017613255.1 Lentisphaeria bacterium | reverse complement strand
TCCACATGGGGGCCTGCTCCTCCACCACGGAAAAGGATGCTTCCTACCTTGTGCACAACAATTTCGAATACACCAAGCTTCTTGCGAAATACTGCGCGGCAAGGAAGATCCCCTTCCTCTACGCCTCCAGCGCCGCAACCTACGGAAACGGGGAAAAGGGCTATAAGGACGACGAATCCCGTATCGAAGAACTGCGTCCCATGAACATGTATGGAGAATCCAAGCAGCTTTTCGATCTCTGGGCGAAACGGCAGGGGCTTCTCTCCTCCATCACCGGAGTCAAGTTCACCAACGTTTACGGTCCCAACGAACTGCACAAGGGGTCCATGCGCTCCATGGTCTGCCGCGCCTACGAACAGATCCGGGATACGGGCAAAGTGCGCCTTTTCAAGTCCGACAGGCCCGATTACGCGGACGGCGAACAGAAACGGGATTTCCTCTATGTGAAAGATGCCGTCGACATGGTGTGGCATCTCCTGCGCAACAAGCTGTGCGGGCTCTACAACATCGGCAGCGGCCGGGCGGAGACCTGGAACGCGCTGGCTTCCGCCGTGTTCGAGGCCATGGGGAAAAAGGTGGACATCGAGTACATCGACATGCCCGAGCACCTGAAGGGAAAATACCAGTACTACACCTGCGCCGACATGACGAAGATGCGCGCTTCCGGCTATACGAAAGAGGTCACGCCTCTCAAGGACGCCGTGAAGGACTATATCTGCTCCTACATTTCCAGGGAGCGTTTTCTGGGCGACGAATGAGTTTCCCTTTCCGGAAGCTCCGATTCACTCGATTTCCAGCTCGTCCTTGAGGAATTTCATGTATTCCATATCGATCTTCGCTCCGTAGATGCCGTCGCCTCCGGAGGGGTATTCCAGCGTCACAAGACCGCTTTTCAAGTACTTCCTGAGCCCTCTCATCACGTCGTACTGATTGATGCAGCCGTCGGCAAGGTGGGTGATCATGAATCCGCCGTTGCCCCCCGCCACGGTGAAAACGTTCTTCAAATGGGCGTAAAAGATCCTTTCCTGCAGGATCCGGAAGACCTCATCCACCTTCTCCCCGTTCTTGTTGAGGATCACGTTTCCGTGATCGTAGTTGGCGCCTACGGCGTCGCAGGAAACCATGTCCAGAAGTTTTTTCGTGGGCTTTGCCAGATCGTGCAGATAGCCGTTGTGCATTTCCAGCGCAAGGAGAACTCCCATATCCTTCGCCTTTGCCCCGATGGAACGAAGTCCCTTTGCCGCTCTTTCATAATCCTCCTCCAGCGCAATGCCGCTGCCGCTGGTTTCCATGCTGCAGGAGACCCCTTTGGTGCTGACGGGGCCCGCAAAAAAGTTCACGAGAGGCGTGCCGCACTCCTTTTTCGCCCATTCCATGTGGTCCAGAAAGAACTCCGTCTGCTCCCGGATCTCCTCTTCGGTCCCCCGGCAGAAGGGAATGGAGGCGCCGAAAACGATCACCTTTTCCGGGTGATCCGCCTTGTATGCGGCCACCTTTTTCCGGTATTGCGCCTGATCCATGTCCTCGAAGCGGTATTTTGCCCTGAGTTCCATTCCGTCATAGCCGAAGCGGTCCACCAGAGCAAAGAATTCATCCAGTTTGCCCGCGCCCTCGCGGTAATTCACATGCAGAAGCGTTTTCATTTTCGTTCCTTTCGCGGTTGTGGTTCCGAAATCGTTCCGGGAATAAGGTAGCACCTCCCCCGTGATTTTTCAAGAGCGCAAGAAAAACGGGGGAGGAAAGAGGCTGAAAATACGGCGGAAAGTCCGCAGGATTACTTCCCGTATTTGTCGAAGGCGCTGAAATCCAGCTTGCTGAAGTCGGCAAGACGGCCTTCGTCCTCGGCATTGTAGAGTTCCCAGATGACGTCCAGACCCGCCAGACTCTCTTCGGGAGTGGTCTCCGGGCAGGTGTTGTTGTCCACGCAGTCGAGGAAGTGGGTCAGCTCTTCCTTCGTGGGCTTGGCGAACTCCTTCCCCAGATCCAGCAATTTAAATTCCTTGCAGTCTTCCGGGACGCCGGGAACGTGTTCGGCGATCTTGCCCCGCAAATACAGACAGTTTTCCGAATGTTTGAAATCCAGAAGCCCCTTTTCGCAGTGAGCCTGGAAGGAGTACCCCATCCGCGTCCCCCGGGCGCCCCAGGTGCCGAAGTGGTAACCCAGCGCGCCGTTTTCGAATTCCAGACAGACGTTGCTGGTGCCTTCCCGGTCCATCCAGGGCGTCCCCAGCTTGGTCCCCGTGTGGGAGCCCCGGAGCGGACGGCCCATCATCCAGAGCATGAGATCCACATAATGACAGCCGTGGCTGAAAAGCTGTCCGCCGCCCAGCAGTTTCCGGTCCCGGAGCCAGTGGGATCCCTCTCTCACGGTCAGCTGTTCGGTCCAGATGGAAAGCTGGAAGCACTCCCCGTAAACCTTTTCCCGGATCAGACGCTGCATTTCCCGCAGGATCGGGTGAAAACGCATGCAGTAGGCCACCATGAGCACCCGCTTGTTTTTCTTTGCGGCCTCCATTATGGCAAGGCACTCTTCCCGGCTGTTGGCCAGCGGCTTTTCCGCCAGAACGTGTTTGCCCGCGTTCAGGCAGTCGATGGTGCAGCTGGCGTGGAGATAATGGGGCAGGACCTGAAGGACCACATCCCCGTACGGCAGAGCCTCATGGTAATCCGTGAACACGGGGGGATGATTGGGCAGAAGCGCGGAAACGCTTTCCGCCCGGCAGCGGTCCACATCCACCACCGCGCCCACTTCCATGCGTTCTTCCTGGTCTTCGAATCTTCCGGCATGACTTCTGGCCATGCCCCCGCATCCGATCAAAATGAGTTTGTGTTTCATGATCCAAAATTCCTTTCGTTTCAGGCTGTTTTCCGGAACCGCATCCAATATACCCCCGAAACGGTTTGAAAGCAACACAAAGGTGTGGTATATTTACTGCGACAAGTTGAATATTTCCGCTTTTTGACGGTTTTTTTCATGAAAAACGTTGAATTTTTTGATTGGAAACTGAATTTCAAGTGTCCTCTCTCCTGGGCGCTGGTCTCCCAGGGCAGGATCACGGAACGCCGCCGGATCGACATTCACAGCGCAGTTCATCTTCTTTTCGTGCTGGAAGGGACCCACCGCGGCCGCTGCGGGAATGCGGAACTGGTCCTCCCGGCGGGCTCGGTCTTTCTCAATGCCCCCTGGGAACCTCACGGCACGCTGCCCGGAGAGGCGAAAAAGATCCTTCTCATCAACATGGATCCGGATGCCCTGAAACGGTTTTTCTTTATCGGAGGAGAGCGTCTGGAAGGTCTGTTCAACATGCCCGCGCCGGAACGGCTGGCCCTGCTCAACGGCGTAAAAAACCTTCCCGAAATCCGGGAGGAGCTTCTGCAGGCGCTGCAGCGGAAAGAAGATCCCCTTCAGCCTCTGAGGGTTTGGCACGCCGCACTTCGTCTCTTTCTGGCCTGCGAGCTGCCGCCTTCCGCTCCTTCCGCCCCCACGGACAGCTATCGAAGACTCCTGCCCGCCTTGCGGAAACTTGGCGGAAAGCTTCTTTCCGCGGAGGAGGCGGCCTCCCTGTGCTCGCTGAGCGTCAGCCGCTTTTCCGTGATCTTCAAAAACGTTTTCGGCGTGAATTTCGCCCGTTACGAACGGCTCTTCCGGCTGGACGGCGCCGAAGAAGCCATCCGGCAGGGAGCCACGCTTAAAGAGGCCGCTTCCGACTGGGGTTTCTGCGACAAAAGCCATCTGGCAAGGTTGCTGAAAAGTTCCGCCCGGCGGTACGGGCGCTGACCTTGAGTGAGGTGCAGGGGGAACGCGGGGCTTGAGACTTAAGACTTCCCCATGTTTTTTCACTCTGCGTTCTCCTCTTTAGACTTGCTTCTTTCTCTTTTCCGGCACTTTTTTTCGTTTTTTTCTGCCGAAAGAAGCTTTTCCCCTTTTACTTTCCCTTCCGGCACGTTATAGTAAAGGAAGAAATGTTTTTTTGCGGAACAGCTTGAAAAAGAAAGGCAAAAATGAAAGTAAAAGACTGTTTTTGGATCTGGGGACAGGACGCCATGTCCCATCAGAACGCACTGGGCAACGCCAAATGGAAGCTGCCCGGCGGGAATAAACTGGAACCTGTGGAAGGGGCGGCTTACCTGGGGATCCCCAATATCTTCCGGGTGGTGATGTGCGGCAAGCCGGTGCCTCCCTTCGACGGGGAGTCCGAAAAGATGAAGAATGTACCCAAGGTCATCTATTCCGCCATCGGGGATTCCGGTTCCGTGCGGAACGACTCCGAAACCGATGTGGAAGAGGTGATCCGTCAGGCGGCGAAATATCCCAACGTGACGGGCGCGGTGCTGGACGACTTCTTCGGTCATCGGGAAAAACCCGTGGAAAGCTGGGCGCGCTACTCCAGCAGTTACATTCACGACATGCGGGAAAGACTCCATACGGCGCTTCCCCGGAAGCTGGATCTCTGGGTGGTCTGGTACAAAAGAGGATTGCAATTCCCCATCGACGACTATCTGCGGGAATTCGACGGCATCACCTACTGGAATATGGATACGCCCGCCCAGAAAAGCGAACTGCGGGATGATCTGGACACCATGATCGGCCGCACGCCGGGCAAAAAACGCATGACGGGCTGTTACATCTGGAATTACGGCGCGGGCAAGCCTCTCGCGCCGGAAGAGCTCAAATTCGAGTGCGAAACCTATTACGACTATCTCAAAAAGGGCAAGACCGAAGGGATCATCTTCTGCTCCAACACCTGTGCGGATGTGGGCGGTCCCGCCGTGGACTTCCTCCGGGGCTGGATCCGGGAAGTGGGCGAAGAGGAGATCTGAAGAGAAGCCATGCCCGGGCTTTGGACAGCCGCCTGGGCTTTGGACAGCACGACAGGAGCATGACAACACAAAGGGGAAAAGAACATGAAGACAGCCTGCCCCCATTGCGGTCAGCACTATGATGTGGAAGATCAGTACAACAACCAAACTTTCCCCTGCCCGCAGTGCGGGAAAGCGTTCACCATTGCGCCGATGGTGGAAATCGCTCCGGAACAGACGTCTGCGGCGAAGGATCCCGGGATCGTTCTGCAGGCAAGCCCCGTTTACTTCTTTTTGACCGATCTTCTTTTCTGGGGAGCCTTGGTCATTTCCGCCGCTGTGGTGACCGTGCTCTCGCTTTATTTCTCGGAACAAGCGTATATTCCTGTGTCGGTGGGTATCGCGGCGCTGGTCGTCATTGCCGTCAGCGTCCATTTTGCGTATATCCTGACAAAAAAGACAGTCTATACCCTGCGCTCCGACAGGCTGGAAATCGTAAGCGGGCTTATCACGAAGGATTTCCGCACGGTCAACATCAAGGACGTGCAGGATATTCAGGCATCGCAGAGTATTGTTCAGCTGCTGCTGCACTGCGGCAATGTTTACTGCTACAACAAGGGGATCGAAATCCCGTTCAGTCTCGTCAATATTCCCGACCATCTGCGCTGGAAGGAAGAGATCGAGAAACGGATCCGCTGATCCCTGCTTCTTTCCTTCAGCGGGCGGCGGGGACGCAGAGCGAAAAAACACACCGGATGGGCCAGCCGGGGCTGGGGAATAGGCCTTATAGGCCGTAATAGGCCGAATAGGCAGGGGCGGCGGGGACGCAGAGCGAAAAAACACACCGGATGTTCCAGCTCGGGCTGGGGAGTACGGATGGGTACGGAGGGTGTGGCGGAAAATACGCACACCTTCGGCTGGGGACTGCCCGGAACCACGATGCCGGATCGGCCGGGCGACGGCTGTTCCCCACCTTGCATCACAACGCCGGATCGGCTGCCAGGCGAGGCGCTGCGCGCCGCGCGCGCCGCGGG
>JAGAEF010000021.1 GCA_017613255.1 Lentisphaeria bacterium | reverse complement strand
CTCTGATGCACAAATTCCACCGGGTCCTCAATGGTTATGATATGGTCGGTCCGGGTTCGGTTGATGTAGTCCACCATGGCGGCCAGCGTGGTGGATTTTCCGCTTCCGGTAGGTCCGGTGACCAGCACCAGCCCCTTGTTCAGCGAGCACAGATCCGCGCACACCGGAGGCAGATTGAGCTGTTCGAAGGTGAGGATGTCCGCGGGAATGAGACGGGCGACGATCCCCACGCCGTTGAGGTCCCGGAAGACGTTGACGCGGAAACGGTCTCCCGTGGGCAGGGCGTAGGCAAGGTCGGAGTCGTTGCAGTCGGTGAACTGTTTCCTGTGCCGTTCCGACATGATCTCGAAGGCCAGCTGATGGATGTAGTCGCTCTGCATGGGCTCGGTTTCCGTGAAGACGATCTCTCCGTCCACACGGTAGGCTACGGGAAGATTGCTGCACATGTGCAAATCCGAGGCTTTGATCTGCATCATGTACTCCAGATATACGTCGATTGCCGCCATAAAAGGTCTCCATTTCCTGTTTCGGTGGTTTGTGATGATGCCGCTAAAATAGCACGGGAATCCCCCTTTTTCAATCGCGCAAAGAAAAAAAGAGGAGAGAAAGTGACGAAAATAAAAAAAAGAGGGGACAAGTTGTCCCCTGCCGCACCGCTTTCCGGAAGAAAGATTCGTCAGGAAAGAGGAAAGACCATCTCACCGGAAACCTCCTTGAAGCCGTACTTTTCATACAGCGGCCTGCCCATGCGCGAGGCATTGAGCATGAGTTTGGAGCAATGATGCTTCTTCGCCTCTTTCCGGATCTCGTCCAGAAGAAGCCGGGCAAAGCCGTTTCCCCGGAATTCTTTCAAGGTGAACATATTCGTGATATAGCCCAAAAAACCTTCCGGATCGGAATAGGAGGGCGGATGGCGCTCGATGCACAGTCCGCTGCAGGCTGCTTCCTTCCCGTCGGCGAAAAGGAGAAAGGAGATGAACGAACCCCGGGAAAGGGATTCGGCAAAATACGTTCTCACCTGTTCCCGGAATTTTGCCAGATCCGCGGGGGGAGGCACCTCCTCCCGTTCGGCACGCATTTTCATGCGCAGGGAGGTGAGAAGCTCGATATCCTCTTCCGTCGCCTCTGCTTTTCTGATCTCGATCTTCATGAAAGGTCTTTCAGTACTTGAAAAGGACGTTGTCGATCAGTCTCGTGTTTCCGAAATAGGCGGCCAGCACGAACATGATCTCTTTCCCGGTTCTGCTCCGCACGTCTTCCAGCGTTTCCGCGTCCACGCACTCCACATAGTCCACCTTTCCGCCGGAAGAGGCGATCTTCCCCTTGATGGAGTCCAGAATGGCGGGAATGGACATTCCGTCTTTTTCCAGCGTTTCCTGCGCCTCCTTCAGGGAGCGGGAAAGCACCAGAGCGTTCTTGCGTTCCTCCGGGGAAAGATATTTGTTCCGGGAACTCAAAGCAAGTCCGTCCTTTTCCCGGATGAGGGGGCTGATGACCAGCTGGATGGGGAAGTTGAGATCCCGCACCATCCGTTTCAGGACCCGTGCCTGCTGGGCGTCCTTCTGGCCGAAAACGGCGATATCCGGGAGCACCGCGTTGAAGAGCTTGGCCACCACCGTGGTGACCCCCTGAAAATGGGTGGGGCGCGTCTTGGCGCAAAGCCCCTTCGAAAGCTTGTTTTCCACCACGAAACAAGTGGGTTCCTCCCCGTACATCTCCTTTACGGAGGGGGCGAAGACGGCGTCCACGTTCTTTGCCTCCAGAAGCGCGCAGTCCCTCTGCAGGTCCCGGGGATACTTTTCGAAGTCCTCGTTGGGGGCGAACTGGATGGGATTCACGAAAATGGTGACCACCACGACGGTGGCGCCGTTCGCCCGGGCCGTATCCACAAGGGAGAGGTGGCCGTCATGCAGATAGCCCATGGTGGGGACGATCCCCACGACTTTTCCCGCTTTGTGCTGTTCCTTGGAATACTGCTGCATTTCGGAAATGGTGTGAATGACTTTCATTTTTTTTCTCCTTTTCTGAAAAAAGTTTGCGTTCCGGATCCGCGTCCTGTCGAAATTTACCGGGGAACGCGCTCAGCGGGCGTTGGATCTTGCGATCCTTTCCGCCACGGACGCTTCGTAAGCATCCAGGTCCTCGATTTCGATCTGGGCGACTCCCGACTTCATGGCCGCTTCCGCCACTTTCCTTGCCACATGGGGCACCACTCTGGGATCGAAGGGCTTGGGGATGACGAAGGTGTTCTTCAGCGGGATCTCCCCTTCGAAGACGCCGGAAGCGGCATCGGCGGGATAGGCTTTTTTCAGCATCTCCCGGATGTCGTCGGGCATCTTCACGCGGACGATCTCCGCCAGCGCCATGGAGGCGGCCAGCTTCATGGCCTCGTTGATGTCGCTTGCCCGCGTATCCAGAGCTCCCCGGAAGATCCCCGGGAATCCCAGAACGTTGTTCACCTGATTGGGGTAGTCGCTTCTGCCCGTTCCCGCAACGGCGGCTCCTGCGCGGAGAGCGGCGTCCGGATAGATCTCCGGTTCGGGATTGGCCATGGCGAAGACCACCGCCCCTTTGGCCATGCTCCGGACCATATCCTCCGTCACGGCGTTGGCCACGCTTGCCCCCATGAACACGTCCGCGCCCTTCATGGCCTCCGCGAGAGTGCGGCAGGCAAGGGGCCTTGCAAAGCGTTTCTTGCGCTCGTTGAGGTCCGTGCGGCCCGAATGGATCACGCCTTTGGAGTCGCAGATGATGAAGTTTTCCCGTTTCGCTCCGGCGGAAACATAGTATTCGGCGCAGGCAAGCCCCGCGGCCCCCGCTCCGTTCATGACGAACTTGCATTCGGAGATCTTTTTTCCCACGATCTCCAATGCGTTGAGGATCCCGGCAAGGGAGATGATGGCCGTTCCGTGCTGGTCGTCATGGAATACGGGGATCCCCATGGCCTTCTTGAGGGCGGGCTCCACCTGGAAGCACGCGGGCGCCCCGATATCCTCCAGATTGATGCCGCCGAAGGAGGGTTCGAAGGTCTTCACCACTTCGATGAGTTTTTCCGGATCGGTGCGGCCGTCCTCCTTGTGGACGCCGGAAAGACAGAGCGCTACCGCGTCGATGTCGGCGAATCTTTTGAACAGGACGGCCTTGCCCTCCATGACGGGCATTCCCGCCTCCGGGCCGATGTTGCCCAGCCCCAGCACGGCGGTCCCGTCGCTGACCACGGCAACGCAGTTGGAGCGGTTCGTATAAAGGAAACTCTTTTCCTTCTCCTTGTGGATCTCCAGACAGGGGACCGCCACGCCCGGCGTGTAGGCCAGAGAAAGATCTTCCTGCGTGACGCAGGGCTTGGAGGGGATGATGGAAAGTTTCCCCGGGGCGGGGTACCGATGGTATTTCAGACTTTTTTCGGCGAGGATTTCCTTTGCGCTGCTCATAAAATGACTCCTGCTGTTTATGCTTTTGCCCGGAGGGAAACGCGCTTTTCCTCTCTGCGGGTGCGATGAAGCGTCCTATTAATATACCTATCGAAAAGTTTTTTTCAAAAGGATTTTGCATTTTTCGGGAAACATGGTATTTTTATAGACGGAAAAATCCGGAACAAAGAAACCATACGGGAAAACGATGATCGAATCCAGCGCGGACAGCATCCATATCCTTTACCCCGACGGCAGCAGTGCGGTCTTCGACGCCTCCGAACTGCGGGGCAGGCTTGTCCGCGCCCTTTCCGAAGCAGGTCTGGAGGATCTCACCATTGCCGAGGAGATCTCCCTTGCCGTGGAATTCACCTTGCGCGGCGCCTTGCACGAGGCGGGAATCGACAGCGTCTCCTCTTTCCAGCTGGATCAGGCCGTTTCGAAAAGTCTGGAGGATGCGGGTTATCCCCTTGCGGCGGAAAAATTCCTTTCCGCTTCCTCGGCTCCCTCCGCCGCCGAGAAGATAGCCCCGGAGGACCTTGCCTCCTTTTTCCGCCTTACCCTTTCTCTGGGGGAGGCGGAAGCGGTCCTGCTGGGGGAAAAGACGGCCGAAGCGCTGGGAAAGCTGGGACTTTCCCGGTGTTCGAGGCAGTTCGCTCTTGCTCTGGCAAGGGAGATCCGGACTCTGGCGGCGGAAGAGATGCTGAAAAAACGGGAGATGCACGTTCCCTGCGGGAAAAAGCGGATCCTGCCGGGAGCGGAGACGCTTGTTGCCCGTCTGGAAGAGTCCTGCAAAGAACTGTTCCGCAACGGCATTCTGAAACTGAACGAGTGCACCGCCCTTTTCCCCTCGGTGAGAGTGGAGATCTTTCTGGAAAAGGCTCTTGCCCTTCTGCCGGAAAGACCTCAGCAAAATGCGCCGGTGACGGAGCTGGTCCTCGCCCCGGTTCTGGGGCGCTGTGCCGCATGCGTGGACCGGATCTACGAGGAGTTGGAAAAGTCCGTGGAGAAGGAAAGTCTCCCTGCGGGAAAACTCCCCCTGCTGGTCACCTTTTCCGACATGGGCTCCTTTGCGGAAAAATTCCTCCTTGCGGGAAATGCGGAAGGCTCCCCCGAAAAATGCGCCCGGAATCTGGGGGCGTACTTCAGAGCGATGCTGAAAAACGCGCCCTTCCGCATCCGGTACGGGAAGTGACCCATGGAAAAATGTATGGAATTCCCGCTGGAAGACCTTGAAATAACCGCGCTTGCCTATGGCGGGGACGCCGTGGCCCGCCGGAAGTCGGGGAAGGTCTGTTTCCTTCCCGGCGTACTTCCCGGAGAAAAGGTCAGGGTTTCCATACGGGAGGAAAAGAAGAACTATTCCTACGGGACAGCATTGGAAATTCTGGAGAAGAGCCCCCGCAGGATCCTGCCCGAATGCACGCTGGAATGCCCCTCCTGTCCCTACCGGATGATGGATTATCCTTTCGAACTGGAATGGAAGGAGCGTCAGCTCCGGGAATTTGCCGCAAGACTCAAAAAAATGGAGGTGGAAACCATTCTTCCCCCCGTGGGTGCCGCAGAGCGCACGCAGTGGCGGAACAAGGTCTCCTTCCATCTTTCCAAAGGGGAGCTCTGCTATGTGGCAAGGGACAACGTGACCCTCCTTCCGGTGAAGGATTGTCTTCTGGCAAAAAAGGAGATCCGGGAGTTCCTGCGGGAGGGTTCCTTCCGCTCCCGTCTGGAAAGAGGCGCGGAAACGGTCACCTTCCGGGTCACGGAAAAGGATGGAGTAAGTTTTTTCACCGACAAGACCCGGAGGGAAAAAGTCCTCACGGAAACGCTGGGACCTTTCGGGGAGTTTCGCGTCGGAATGCGCTCCTTTTTTCAGATCAATCCCGTCATGGCCCGGCGCCTGGCGGAAGAGTTCCTGCTGTTCGCGGAGGAGACTTCTCCAAAGGAGATCCTGGAACTCTACTGCGGGTGCGGACCTTTTTCCATCCTTGCCGCGGAAAAATTCCACATTCCCTGTTCCGGGATCGAGCTGGATCCTTCCGCCATTGCCCATGCAAAGGAGAATGCTTCCCTGCACGGCGTGGAAAAATACTGTTCCTTCCATGCCGGGGACGCGGGGGAGGCCATGAAGATTTTCCGCCGGGGGAAGTCCTGCGGGGCGGGGACGCTTCTCGTCGCGGATCCCCCCCGGACGGGGCTGGCCCCCGACGTGCGTTCCATGGTGCTGGATTCGGGAGCGGAGAATATCCTCTACATTTCCTGCGGGCCGGCTTCTTTGATGCGGGATCTGGATTTTCTCGCGGAAAAGTACCGGGCGGAGAAGATGCTCCTTCTGGATCTTTTCCCTTCCACGGCCCACTGGGAAAGTCTGACGCTGCTGCGGCGGCGCTGAAAAAGAAAGTTTCGTCATGAAAAAGAAAGAAAAAGATATGCAGGAGAGTCCGCAGGACCGCTCCGCAAAAAAGAGAAAAGGGGCCTCCATAGCGGAAACGGCGGCGCTTTACCGGGAGGAAAACGAGGTGCTTTCCGCCTCCGGAGGAGAAAAGACTTCCGTTTCTCCCGTGGAGGAGCTGTTCCGGAATGCGCCCCGGTACACGGGAAAGGATCCCTCCTTCGGGAAGAGTGCGGCGGAAGATTTCGTTTCCGGCAGGCTTGCCGGGGAGAGGAAGGAGGAGGAAACAGCGTCCTCCTCCCGCAAGGCAAAGGAAGTTCCCTCCAAATCTCCCCACGCCGGACACCGTCAGCGTCTGCGGGCCAGGTATCTCAAGGCGGGGGACGAGGGGATGACGGACTATGACGTACTGGAACTGCTTCTCACCTACTGCATTCCCCGGAGGGATGTAAAAGAACCTGCAAGGGCTCTTCTGGAAAAATTCGGGACTCTTGGAAACGTGATGGATGCGGAAATGGAGGAGCTCTGCACCATAAGCGGCATTTCGGAAAATTCCGCTCTGCTTTTCCCCGTCATGCGGGATCTCTGCAGCCGCTACCTCAAGGAAAAAATGCTGGATCAGGATGTGCTGGACTCCCCGGACAAGGTGCGCAGCTATGCGAAAATGAAGCTCGGCGGCTGCAAAGAGGAGGTCATGCTGATTGTCTATCTCAATACCCGCAACTGCGTTACGGGTACCCGGGTCGTTTCCCGGGGGACCATCAACAGCGCGGTGGTCTACCCCAGAAACATCGCCGAGGATGCCCTCAAGGCCCGGGCGGCGGGCGTGATCCTCGTACACAATCACCCCAGCGGATGCGTGAGACCCTCCGTGGAGGATATGGAATTTACCGATTCGGTGAAACACGCTTTGGCCTCTCTGGATATAAGGCTGCTGGATCATATCATCGTTTCCCGATCCGGCATCTACAGTTTCTTCCGGAAAATCGGCTGATCGGAAAACGCTCAAGGAGGAAAAATGATCGCAGGACTCGGTACGGATGTGGTGAAAACGGAAAGGATCCGGCTTCTTCTGGAGAAATACGGAGACGATTTTCTGAAAAAGATCCTTGCGGAAGACGAGCTTTCCTCCGGGGGAAAGGAGACCCTTTCTCCGGAAAGGCTCGCCGGAAAATGGGCGGCCAAGGAGGCCGTGGCCAAGGCTCTGGGCTGCGGCTTCGGCTCCTCCTGCGCCATTACGGATATCCATATAGCCCACGATTCCTTCGGCGCTCCGACCGTTACCTTGAGCGGGGCGGCGGAAAAACGCGCCCGGGAGCTTGGCGTGGGGCAGATCCATATCTCCATTACCCACGAAAAGGAGTACGCTTCTTCCGTGGCGGTTCTGGAACGCTTTTGATATCCCGCAGAAAAAATCTGCACGGGAATTTTTTTCTTCACAATAAAATCTCCTCCCGGCACGTTTTACGGCTGAGAAGGATGAGTCCGGAAGAACACAGAGGATCATGGTGGAAAAGGATGACAGAACGGATGCGGAGCTGATTCGAGGCTATCTGGATGGTTCGCAGGGAGATTTCGAGTGCCTTTATCACCGGTACCGCAGACAGCTTTACTCCTACTTGAACACCCTTCTGGATCGGGATCCGGCCAGAGTGGACGATGTCTTTCAGCAGACCTGGCTCAAAGTCATCGATCACCTTCCCGGATATGACGACCGGAACGTGTTTCTGGCGTACCTCATGCGCATAGCCCATAACACGGCCATGGATTCCTGCCGGGAAAAGCAGTACAGGGAGCGGTTCGAGGCTTCCTCCGGGGAGGGCGCCGGTAACGGAGAAGAGGGGGACTTGCCCGGAGAAAACGTCGGCGCTGATGAACGGAACGTGCCCGGAAAGGATATGGAGAACAGCGAGCTTGCCGGCGCCATCGAACGGGCCGTGAGCGAACTCAAGGGGGAACTGCGGGAGGTTTTCCTTCTGCGGATGGAGGATCTCTCCTTTAAAGAGATCGCCAGAATCCAGAACTGTTCCATCAATACGGTTCTGGCAAGAATGCAGTACGCCCTGAAGCGTTTGCGCGTTGCTCTCAAGGATTGGAAAGATGTCACGCAATAAGATAAGTACGGAGGAGATCATGGAAAAAAAGTGCGGAAAAATAGAGGAACTGCTCCAGAGGGAAGCGGAAAGGATGGAAGTGGAGAAGCACTGCCTCTCCTGCGATGTCTGCAGGGAATTCTTCCGGGAGGAAGCTTCTTTCAAAGCGCTGTACGAAAAGGGGAGGAATGAAAGGGAAAGCTCTCCCGCCATTCCGGAAAAGGTGGATATGGCCATCCTTTCCCGTGCCGGATTCGCCGCCGCGCAACGTTTGGAAAAGAGAAGAAGGACAAGGAGAATCCTTTATGCGGCCGCAAGCATTGCCGTGGTCGCCTTCCTCATCGGCCTCTTTTCGGGGGGCATGGATTTTTCCGCCGGGACGGGGAAGCATGTTGCGGTACGGATGCAGGAAAAGAAAGTGAAAAATCCTTCCCGCGGGGAAACTGCCGGAAGCATTTCCTCCTGGGAATACACCGACTATGCGGAAGGAAACGATGCGGTCAACTGCGAGCTCTTTTCCCTGAGCGCCCAGCTGGATATGGCCGCCTTCGAGGCGGAGATCGCCGAATACCGTTCGTAAGGATGAAAAACTGTTTGCCATACTCGATATACGGAGGAAGAAAATGAAGAAAAGAGACCTTTGCCTGAACATTGCCGCTGTGCTCGCTTTTGCCTGTTTGGCCCTGACGGGCGCCGAAAACGCCGCCCCAGCCGGAGAGGGGAAAGCTTCCGTAAAGAATGCGGAAGAAGAAGTTGTTCCTCCTCCCCCGCCGCCGCCTCATCATCGGCGGAAGATGGGGGGCAGGGAAAAGGGCCGCATGGACCGCCGTTTCCCGGGAGGACCTGCCCGCAGAGGCGGAGGCGGGGGACCCTTCGGCAGCTTTACGCCCGAGGAACACGCCGAACTGCGCCGTCTTGCCGCGTCGGGGGACCGGGAAGGGTTCGGCAAAAAACTGCGGGAACTGCGCATGAAGTATGCCACGGAGGAGGACAAGAAGGTCTTCCTTCTGGAGGAAAAGTATCATGCCGCCAAGACGCCGGAAGAAAAAGCTCTTCTCAAAAAGGAATTGCGTGAAGCGGTTCTGGTGCAGGTGCGCAAACGCAACGAGTTTACGTTGAAACAGATCGCCGCCGCCGAGGAAAAACTCAAGAAACTCAAGGAATTTCACGCCAAAAACGTGGAGAATACCGACAGGATCGCCGACAGGATCACCGAATTCATCTGCACTCCCCCCGCCGAACGCAAGAAGTTCCGCCGTCCTCCCGCGGGAGGCCCCGGCAGGGGAAATCCTCCCCCGGCGCCCGCTCAGGAAGGAGCTCCCGCTCCTCGGGGGAAATAAAGGGAACGCTCTCCCGGAACGGCCCGGCACGCTTCCCGCTCGTAACGCGGACCGCCGGGCCATTTTATTTCCGGGAACGGAACTTTGCCGTCACTGCGCTGACCTCTTCCACGCGGAAGAGCAGGGCAAGGGCAAGAAGAGTTCCTCCGAAAAGCACGCTTTTCCCGCACAGGGAGAAAAAGAGGGGCATATTCCGGAAAAGCGGAGAAGCGAAAAAGACCGCAAGGACGGGAACGGCGCTCAAAAGCAGGAATTTTCCGAACGCTTTCACCGTCCCCTTGAGGAGCCCTTTGCGGACCCTGCTGGAAAAAAGGTACAGCAGAATGAAATTGTTCATGTAGGAACTGATCACCGTTGCCAGGGCGATCCCCCCCTGTTTCAGGGGATGCATGAGAATGAGGTTCATGAGAATGTTCGCCGCAATACAGCAGATGGCCGAGATCATGGGAGTTTTGGTCTCCTTTCTGGAGTAGAAGGCGGCCAGAGAGAGTTTCATGGCGGCAAAAGCCGGGATCCCCCAGGCGTAACAGCGCAGGGCATAGGAAGCGTGGAGTGCTTCACTTTCCCCGAACTTGCCCCGCATGAAGCAGAACCGGATGAGGTCGTCGGAGGCGATGAAAACGAATCCCGCCAGCGGAACGGTGAGGAAAAGAAGCAGTCTCATGGTTTTTTCCAGCATCTCCTTCATGGTGTCCAGCTCCCCCTTGGCGGCAAGGGCGGACATTTCCGTAAGGGAGACCGTCCCGAAGGAGACCGCCACGACCCCGATGGGCAGATAGGTCAGACGCTCGCTGTAGTTCAGGGCGGGCAGGGCATACTCCCCCACCATCATGGCCATGGAGCGGTCGCACATCACCCCCAGCTGGTAGGTCAGAGCGCCCGCCAGTCCGGGGAGGATCAGAAGCACGATCTCCCGGATGGTTCCCCCGTCGGCAAGGACCTCCCGGGGGAAAACGGGCGTCATCCCCTCTTTTTTCATCATGAAAAGGAGAAGAACAAGTTCGAAAATGCCGGAAAGGAGCACGGCAACACTTAAGGAAGAAAGAATTTTGAGCCCGTTGCCGGAAAGATCCCCCGTAAGGCCCGAGACCACGAAAAAGAGGGCGAAGACGAGAAAGACGTTGAGGAGCAGACTTGCCAGCGCGGGCAGCACGAAACTGCGCAGGGAGTTCATGAGGGAGGTGCAGATCCCCACAAGACAGATGAAGATCCCGTAGGGCATGACCAGCGGCACGATGGTGAATCCCAGCTTCCAGTGGAGTTCCCATTCCCGGAGCTGGAGCAGAAGGAAAGAAACAAGGGAGACCGCCACGCAGATCACGCACAGACAGAGTCCGGAATAGAGAAAGATGGTGGAAAATTTCTTCCGGGCCCTCTCCTTGCCTTCGTTTTCCATGGCATGGGTAACCACGGGAACAAGCACCTGGGCGAGCAGCCCTTCCCCGAACACCCTGCGGCAGAGATTGGGCAGCATGAAGGCGAATTCCCACGCCGCGGCAACGGCGCCTCCGCCCAGATACCGGGCCGTGAGAATCTCCCGGAAAAACCCCAGAACGCGGCTTGCGAAGGTCACTCCCGCAAGTCCCGTGACTTTTTTTACGATCCTTCCCAGTCCCGCCATGGAGCCGTCGCCTTTCCGCCCTTCGTCAGACGGAGAAACGCACGAACACGCTGTCGCCGTCCTGCATCACATAGTCCTTGCCTTCGATGCGCAGTTTTCCGGCGTTCTTGGCAGCGTTCCAGGAGCCGTGCTCCACCAGATCCTCGTAGGAGATGACCTCCATGCGGATGAACCCCTTCTGCATGTCGGTATGGATCTTGCCCGCGCCTTCCGGAGCGGTCATGCCCCGGACGATGGTCCACGCCCTCGTTTCGGTGGGGCCCGCGGTGAAGAAGGTGATGTAGTCCAGAAGGCGGTATCCGGTGCGGATCACCCGTTCCAGGCCGCTTTCCTCCACACCCAGATCCTCCAGAAAGGCTTTCGCGTCCTCCGGGGAAAGATCCCCCAGTTCCTCCTCGAACTTGGCGCACACGGGCACGACTTCCAGACCGTGTTTTTTCGCGCATTCCAAAAGTTTTACGCTCCGCTCGTCCTTGCCGAAGGTCTTGAAGGACTCTTCGTTGCAGTTAGCGCAGATGAATGCGGGCATGAGGGTGAGCAATTGGAGATCCGCAAGAGCGTTCCTGACCTTGGGGTCGCTTTTGTCCGGATGGGGAAGACGCCCTTCTTCCAGCGTTTTGGCCAGTTCCGAGGCCAGTTCCAGCTGGAATTTGATTTCCGCATCTCCGCTTCTGGCCAGTTTGCCCGCCTTCTCCAGCTTGTTGTGCAGATGTTCCAGATCCGCAAGCATGAGTTCCGTGAGAATGAGCTCCAGATCCTCCGCCGGATCGACTCTGCCGGAAACGTGCACGATATCGGAGTCTTCGAAGCACCTCACCACATGGGCCACGGCGTCCACGCCCCGGATATGGCCCAGGAACTGGTTCCCCAGACCTTCCCCCTGACTTGCTCCCTTCACCAGACCGGCAATGTCGATGAACTTCATGGTGGCGGGAACGATTTTCGCGGACTTTTCCATTTCCGCAAGGACCTGAAGACGCTTGTCCGGCACTTCCACGATCCCGGTATTGGGGTCGATGGTGCAGAAGGGGAAGTTGGCGGTAGCGGCTCCGCCGCGGCAGAGCGCATTGAAAAGGGTGGATTTCCCCACGTTGGGGAGACCGACGAAACCACAGGCAAAACCCATTTTATGAAAACTCCTTGCTTATTTTGTCTTTTTTTCCGTTGGCGGTTTGTTCGCAATCTTCCCGGCTTTCTCCGCCTGCGCGGGAGCGGGAACTTTGGCTTTTTCATCCTTTCCGGCGGCGGGAGCGGAACCTTTCCCCTTGTCCGCTTTCCCTGCGGCGGTAGCGGGAACTTTGGCTTTTTCATCCTTCCCTGCGGGAGAAGCGTTTTCCGCTTTGGCGCAATCCTTCTTTTTGCCGCTCACGGAGCACGCCCGGATAGAAGGATCCCTGCTGAAAAGTCCGGTCAGTTTCTCCTGCCAGAGCCTGTAGAGAAGGAATCCGGCAAGGGCGAAGATCAGGATGACGGCAAGGATCAGCACGGCTCTCCAGAAGGGGTGTTTCCTCGCCTTTTCCGGGACGAGGGCATCGAAGGTCCCGTTGACGATGTCGGCGGTGTTGAGATAATTCTGCAGGGGCACGCTGAGACTTCTGGTGAAGATCGCGCCCATTTTTCTGTTGAGGCGCATCCGCTTGTTGATGGCCACTCCCCCCGCTTCCAGGAAGGAGGAGATGCTTCTGCGGTACAGTTTGATGAGGGACATGATGACCAGCGGCCCGCTGAAGATCAGAATCACGCAGAGAAAGACGAACAGCACGTTCCAGACGGAGACGTTTTTCAGCGCCTGGGCCATGAAGGCAAAGGAGCTGCCGATGGCGGCAAGCCCCAGTCCGCCGCCCATAAGCATCATGGAACCGCTGACCGCCGGAGTCTGCATGGCGGTCGGTTTCGCCCCCGGGGCGGGCGGGGCTGCGGGCTTGAACTTCTGCGCTTCGGCAAAGGATTTGGAAACTTCCGTTTCCACCTCCTTGGAGCGGGCGGAAAAGAACTTGTCCACCTGTTTCCCCACCATTTCCGCGAACCGGTAGAAGGGCATCTTCAGCGCTTCGGAAAAGGAGACGGGCTGCTGGATATAGTCCACCACCTTCGCGTCCCACACCACGCCGTCCTTGGCGATGAAGACTCCGCATTTGCCCACGAAAAGATTGTTCATGTCTCCGGAGGTGACCGCCACGGCAAAGGTCCGCTTTTTGAGATCGGCGCCCGCCCCGGTGGAGGTCTCGATGTACATGATGCAGATGTAGCACCTCTGGGCAAGCTTTTTGTGTTCGGCGATGTCGGTCAATGGCGTAACGAGGGAAAAATGCCGCCCGTCCATGACCAGTATGCCGTGTTGGAGCATGGCCTGCCGGGAGAGATCGAAGAGTTCCTTGAGACTTACGAAATTGTTGAGAAACTCCAGAAGATTCTGCTGGAAGAGGATAAGTTTGCGCACCTGGGAGAAGCAGAGGATGTTTTCCCCGGAGGATTTGTCCAGCTCGATGAGTTCCGTCAGTTTCCCGATCATGCCGTCATTCAGGGCCTGTTCCAGTTTGGCGAGGGCGGCGTCATCCAGAGCGTCGAAGTTGGAACAGGGCTTGCTTTCCGTCCACTTCCCGTAAGGAGCAAGTTCCGCACAGACGGCTTTCCAATCGGAAAACGTGATGACCTTTTTCCCCGGCACGAAGTCGCCGAAGAACCCTTTGAGAGCGTCCGCCCATGCGGGATTGAGATTTCCTTCCAGATCCAGCTCCTCCCGGGCCGTGGCCTTGGCAATGGGGGCGTTCTTCATGAATTCCGTCATGGAAGCTACGTTCATGGGGTCCAGCGGGGAGGCCGCGACGGGGGAAGTGCCTTCCGCCAGCGCCAGAAGCTGACAGAGCCGGAAAAATTCGTCCACCTTTTCCCGGACGAGGGAGAATTTTCCGTACAGGGCGGGGGTAGCTTCCCCTCTCGCAAAAATGGAGGGATCCTGCGAAGGCGCTTTTTTCCAGGCAAGATATTTTGCGGCATTGTCGCCGAAGGCGTTCACGATGGATAGATTGATCCCGTCCGCGCCGGAAATATCCTTGACCTTTCCGCCCAGCGTCATGACAAGCTCGGCGAAAGCGCGGAACTCCTCCACGCAGATCTGTTCCGGAGGGACCACCCCGTCCCCGTTGTTCAGCCCGTAGGAGATGAGTTTCTTGTGGTCCCGTATATCGGCAAGACTGATGCTGTCCGCATCGGGGAGCCCCGCGTTGCGCATGGCGAATTTCGCGGAATTGTAGATGGCGAGCCCTTCCGGGGTCTCCTGATTGAGATCGGCGAAACGCAGAAGGGAGGAGCCTTTTTCGAAGCCTTCGAAATTTTTCACTCTGGGCAGAAGCCAGGCAATGGCGGAACGGATCTCATCCACCCGGATCTTTCCGTTGCGGTCGGCATCCAGAAACTCCAGAAATTCGGGATCGCAGCTGTACTTGGAAACATCCACGCTCGTGGCCGCCCAGTGGGCGGGATCCAGCTCCAGGATCCTGGGCAGATCCTCCCCCGTCACGATCCGGGGCTGAAGAGAGCCTCCCACACGCTCGAATTTCGGGATGTTCGTGTCCTCTTTGAGTTCCGCAAATTTCACCATGATCCCCTCACTGTTTGTCCGTGTCCGTCACAGGGCCTTCCGGAGGATTTTCCGCGGGGAGCTCCTGAGGCGCCTCCGGGGAAGTCTTTCCGAAATGCTGCAGAAGGGTGAGAAGCAGGAGGATGGCCAGCCCCTGAAAGAGCAGGATGAGGCAGGATTTCCTGTCTCCCCAGAGAAGAGGCATGGCCCCCAGTCCGGAGATCAGCCCCAGAATATGCACTAAAAGCACCGCCCGCTTCCTTGTCATGCCCATGTGGTAGAACCGGTGGGAGATATGATTGTGGTCCCCCACGTATACGGGCTTGCCGTTCATGATGCGGATGATCATGACCGCGATGGTGTCGAAGATGGGGACTGCAAGGATGAACACGGGAATGAGGATGTTCATGCGGGAGGCGGAAACGCCCGGCGTATAGTAGGTGGTCTTGGCGCTGATGAGCGCCAGCATGTACCCCAGAAAGTGACTGCCGCCGTCCCCCATGAAGATGGAGGCGGGAGCGTGATTGAAGAACCAGAACCCCAGAACGCTGCCCGCAAGACTTGCCCCCAGACTTGCCACGAAATACTGCCCGTTCCAGATCGCCGCGGCGGTGAAGAAGGTGAAAGCGATCGTCGCGGTCCCCGCGGCCAGTCCGTCCATGTTGTCGAAAAAGTTGATGGAGTTGAAGATGAAGAGGAACCAGAAGATGGTGAGAATGACGGAAAAACCGGGAATCCCCACGAAAAGGGAGATCCTTGTGTTGCTGAAAAGCGCGGTCACGGCGGCGATGACCAGTTGTCCCAGAAATTTCGTTCCCGCCTTGAGGGGGCGCTTGTCGTCGATGAGGCCCAGAACAAGGGAGGCAAAGGCGCACAGCCCGATGACGGCGAAATCCCCCGCCACCCAGTGGATCCCCAGAATGTCGGAGGCAAGATTGCGCTCCACGGCCTCCGGAAGGAAGAACTTCACCGCAAGAAAGCCCGACAGGGCGGTAAGGATCCAGGCGCTGAACATGGCCGCTCCTCCCAGAAGGGGCGTGGCGTTTTCATGGAGTTTGTGTTTTTCGCATCGGGGAATATCCAGAAAAGAGGTTTTTCTGGCAATGATCCTGAACAGCGGGGTGAGCAGCAGGGAAAACCCCAGAGCGACAATGAACACCGCCGCATAGATCTGTGTCCTGTCCGGCAAGGGAAGCCTCCTTGTTTAGCGTTCCATGATGATTTTTCCTTTTCCCACGTTGCAAAAGGACGGGAAAAGCATTATATTAATGTAGCACTTTCCCTTCAATATGCAAAGGGGATTTGCCACATTTCGGACGTTTTTCAGGAGATTTGTTCATGCCCTGCCGCAAGAAACCCTTATGCGTATTCGGTCCGGTGGATTCCCGCCGTCTGGGACGTTCTCTGGGGATCAATCTGGTCCCTTTCAAGACCTGTTCCATGAACTGCATCTACTGCGAGTGCGGAGAAACCACCTTTCTCACCGCGGAAAGAAAAGAGTTCTTCCCGGCGGAAGAGGTGCTGGGGGAGCTGGCAAAAGTCCTGGAGGAAAGAAAACTCTCCTTCGGGGAGGATTTCGGGCTGGATTTCGTCACCTTTTCCGGGCTGGGGGAGCCTACTCTGCACAGCCGTTTCGGGGAGATCCTGCGCCGCATCCGGGAAGAGTATCCCATGCTGAAGACCTGTCTTCTCACCAACGCCTCCCTCTTTTCCGATCCCGTCGTGCGAAAAGAGGCGGCGCAGGCCCACCTGGTCATTCCCTCTCTGGACGGCTCCGACGAAGAGGAGTTCTGCAAGATCAACCGGCCGGAAAAGAGCGTGACGTTCCAGAAGGTGCTGGAAGGGATCACCTCTTTCCGCAGGGAGACGGAAGGACTTGTGAAAATGTTTCTGGAGGTCTTCCTTGTTCCGGGGATCAACGATTCCCCTTCTTCTGCGGAACGGTTCCGGTGTCTTGCCGAAAAGATCCGCCCGGACGCCGTGCAGCTGAACTTTCTGGACCGTCCCGGAGCCGTCTCCGGACTTGCTCCGGTCCCGGAAGAGACGCTGGAACGGTTTTCTTCGGTCATTTCCCCCTCCTGTCCCGTGGAGATCCCCGGCAGGAAAAAGAGAGATCCCGGAACGAATTTTGCGGAAGTGGAATTTTCCCTGCTGAATCTTCTGCGGAAAAACGGCCCCTGCGATGCGGAAAAGATTTCCGCGGATCTGCTCCTTCCCGGGCCGGAGATCCAGCGGCATCTGGGAATGCTGTGCAGTGCGGGGTTCGCCCGCACCGGGAGGAAGGGACAGGCGCTTTTTTACGTCCTCACGGATGCGGGGGCAAAATTCCTGCGGGAAAAAGAGGGCTCCTGCTGACACGAAAATTCCATTCCGGAATCGTGTTCCGGAAATGACGAAAGAGGGAATATGAAAGAGGATATTCAGGGAGAAAACCTCCCTTTCCGGGTGGAGATGACCTCCACGGCATTCCTGAAGGAGGACTGGAAGGAGAAACTTTTTTCCTGCAGGGAATACTGCGAAGAGATCGGCTGGGATTTCGGCGTGCAGCTGCACAATACCGCCCCCGCGGAGCAGATAAACTCTCTCGCCGCCCAGGGAGTTTCTTTGAGCGCTCACGCTCCCCTGAATCAGGACCGGAACTGGAATCTTGCCGCGGAAAATGTTTCCGCAACGGAAAAGGCCATGGAGGAGAACATCCGCTTCATGGAGTCCATGGGGATCTTTTCCTCGGTTTTCCACGGAGCGGTCATGTGCGACGTTTCTCCGGAGGCCTTCGGGCACGGGAAGGGGTATTACGACTGCATGAAGGAGGTCTACCGGCCGGAACTCGCCTTCAAGGAGGGAAGCTATTTCAACAGGGATTTCACGAAAGAAAAGGAGTTCTCCTTCCGGTATGAGATCCTGCGGAAAAACCTCGCCTCCGTACGGGAAAGATACCCCGATTTTCTTCTGTGTCTGGAAAACGATTTTCCCGCCTGCGGGAGCATGAACATGTTTCCCCGCGATATGGTCCGTCTGGGCCACCCCATCTGTCTGGATATGGGCCACCTCTGGATCTCCGCTCACCTTGCGGACCGGGATTTTCATGAGGAGATCCGCATTGCTATGAGGTCCGGGCTGGTGAAAATGTGTCACTTCCACGCCTCCGTCTGGGACGACAGCGTCCCCAAGGAAAAGTGGAGCGACGGCCACATGCCGCTTACCGTGCGCAATCCCGCCGAAAATCTTGCTTATGCCGCCAGAATCATGTACGAAGGCGGCCTGCAGTATTTCGTGCTGGAAGTCACCCACGGGAGCGCCAACGATATCCGGATCCTGCACGATTACATCCATGGCTGAGGCGGAGACCATGTTTTCTTCTGGAAAAATCGGCGAAATACGGGGGATCTTCCGGGAGAGATCGGGAGCGGGCGCCTTTTTCGCAAGCATCCTCGTCTGGGGGGTGGGGGCAGGGTGCTTCGCCGCCGCCATGAACAACTTTCTCGCGGACATCTACGGCATGACCAGCATGGACCGGGGCTGGCTGGAATTTTTCCGGGAACTGCCGGGGCTGGTGCTGGTGTTCCTTCTTGCCGTCCTGCACAGGGTGAGCGACTGGAAGATCCTGCGTATCGGCACGCTCATTTCCATGGCGGGCGCGGCATTGCTGCTGGTGCCTGCAAACAAGATCTTCGTGACCGCTTTCATCATGATCTGGAGCACGGGGGAACATCTGGTGATGCCCGTACGCTCCGGGATCGCCATGAGCGTGGCGAAGGAGGGCAGGGCGGGGCAGTCGCTGGGACTTCTTGCGGGGATCATGAATTTCGGGACCGTGGCGGGCAGTCTCATCGTGGCCGGACTTTTTTTCGCGGGAAGCCGTCTTCTGGGGCAGAACGAAACATTTCTCTTCCGGGCGCTGTGGATCTTCATCGCGCTCCTGATGCTGGCAAGCACGGCAAGCACCTTTTCCCGCTGCGCTCCGGACGTGCCCTCCCGCAGGCCTCCCCTGTTTTTCGCGGGGAAGTTTTCCAAATTTTACGCTCTGGAACTTTTCTACGGGGCAAGGAAACAGATCTTCATCACCTTCGCGCCCTACGTGCTGATCCGGGAGTACGGCATGACCACGGCGGAAATGGCGCTGCTTCTGGGCGTGTGCGCTTTTCTCAACGTCTTCGGCGCACCGCTGATCGGGAGGATCACGGACAGATGGGGCTACCGGAACGTGATGATCTACGATACGGTGATCCTCTGCTTCGTCTGTCTGCTCTACGGGTTCGCGGGAAGGATCTTTCCCGCAAAAATCGTGACCGCCGTGCTCTGTCTGAACTTTCTTCTGGATACCGTGCTGAGCACCACCTCCCTTGCCGCCAATCTTTACGCAAGAGACCTTTCCTCCGGACAGGACGAACTCACTTCCACGCTTTCCGCGGGGATCTCCATCAACCATCTGATCGCCATTCTTGCGGCCCCCGCGGGCGGATGGATCTGGCAGAGATACGGGATCGGGGTGCTTTTTTCCTTTGCCGCCGTGATGGCCGTATGCAACTCCCTTTTCGCCATGACCATTCCCCGGGAGAGAAGGTCCGCGGAGACGGGCAAAGAATGAAAAAAACGAAAAAAAACCGTTTTTTTGCTTGACAAACGGAAAAACGCATGTAAATTAAACCACACTGACAGCGAAAAACTGTGAGAACCGTGCTCGAGTGGCGGAATGGCAGACGCGCTAGCTTGAGGTGCTAGTGGAGCGATCCGTGGGAGTTCGAGTCTCCCCTCGAGCACCATTTTTTTTGTGAGGAACGGCGGTTTGTTCCGTTCCGGGACGGCGGAAATGAGGAAGTTTTCCCCGGAAACGCGAAAAAAAGACGTTTTTTTTGTGAAACGCGCTTGAAAACGGGAAAAACCGGAGTATATTAAGATTTCGCCGTCATCGGACAGCGACTTGCTGTGTGCCTACGTAGCTCAGCTGGTAGAGCGCATCCTTGGTAAGGATGAGGTCACCGGTTCAATTCCGGTCGTAGGCTCCAGTTTTTCTCCGGTACGGCGGAGTGGAAATTTCAATAAGGGAAACACTTTTTTCTAAACAAGAATTGGATGGTTAGAGAACCGTCCCAAAAAGGAGGACAGAAATGGCCAAAGAAAAATTTGTAAGAGAGAAGCCGCATGTGAACGTTGG